>CAZUSQ010000038.1:402-7923 GCA_964622655.1 uncultured Methanosarcinales archaeon | reverse complement strand
AAAGTTGGTATTCTTGGACTTGCATACAAGGCAAATGTAGATGATGTAAGGGAAAGCCCTGCATTTGAGATAGTCAACATTTTGAAAACAAAAGGCGCAGATGTTTTTGTCTTTGACCCACATGTCAAAAGTGGGACTAATGTAAAAAGTTTGAATGAATTGTTAAATAAAAGCGATTATATAATTCTTGCAACAGACCATAATGAATTCAAAAATATTGATTTAAACCAATTAAAAAAACATAAGATACTGGCTGTAATAGATGGAAGAAACTGCCTTGACAAAGAGAAAATCAAGTCAATGGGAATTTTGTATCATGGCATTGGCAGGAGCTGATTATTAACAATGCACTCGCTACCCATAGTAAGTTTTATAAACTTAACCGAGCTTGTATGCAGTGGCAGGTGAAGTTGTAAGTATCAAATATGGTAAAGGCAACAAATAATTGAGCATAAATTATTGCCTTTACTTGTCGAAAATCAGTCGAATGGTGAGCGAGTTTCTCGCGAACCTCGCATGTCACTGATTTTCGAGCATGCTCGGAAATTCAGCGAAAATCTATAAGATTTTCGAGGTGTTCAGAAATGCTTGGCATTTCTGACATTTGCAAATTGAATAGATAATAAAAATTTCCGACATATGAAACATAAGTGGAATTTTGATATTTAAAAATTAAAATTATTATTCTTTTTTTTCTTCTTTGATTTCTTTTGCCCTTTTTTCTTCGGTTTTATGTTCTTTTGCCTTTTTCTTTTCCTCTGCTTTGTGTTTCTTAGTTTCTTTTACTTCTGCTTTAGCTTCAGATTTTTCTTTAGGTTCTTCAGAAATACCAAAAATTTCAGTAAGCTTTTTAGGACCTTGCTTTGTAACTTTTAAATTGATTTGGGATATTCTTTCATGTATCTTGTGCCCGCATACTGTTTTTCTTTTCTTGATTCCTTTTCCAGCTCCTCTAAAGCCGACTCCTCCAAGCAGTGTTATTTTTTTTCTTAATCCGAGAATTCCTTTTCTCATTGGAAAACCGCAGTAATCAGAGCCACCTGTTATCTGCAATTCATAGTCGCTCATTTCGATGGCATCGCCTTTTATTGTTTCGCCTATGTTCAAGCCTATAAAATGGCTTGCTAAATTATCTTTTACCTCCTTTTGGAAGGTTTTTCCAGTAGATGGGTCTGAAATGCACAGTTTAAAGCTAACCATTTTAACTTCTAACTTTTAAAATAGAATTCTAAGTGTGAAAGAAGGTTTATTTAAATAGTTTTGGGATTTAGTGTTGATTAGATTTTTGCAATAGAAATACTTGTACTATAGCTTGATGCATTATGTGTTCCGTCAATCAGCACTACTGAATTCTTTATGTAGTAAAATGCAGCTATCACAAATACAAAAGGAATTATATTTGCCCAAGTATTGAGGTTTAATGCAAACATCACAAAAGGGAACAGCATTGCTGAAAAAAACAACAGTAAAGAAGTTAATAAATTGTTTAAAATTTTAGTGCATTTTTTTAAGTTTCTTGAGCTGTCTACATTAGTCAAAATAACCGATAAAGTGTGATGAACAATTTTCAGTCTTTTATAAATTAGATTCACTAGGTAAATCAATAATAAAGCACTTATCGTATAGAAAACATACAAAATAATAAGGTTGAAGTTAGATTTAATTAATAATGAAATCCTTCTCAAAACAAAAAATGTAAATAATGTTAAGATTATAAGTATAAAAGTTAGCTTTGATTCCACTTTTAATTTTTTCGTAAAAAAGTTTTCTATTTCCATCTGGTCAAAAAACCTTCTCATGTAGTCTGAGAGCCTTTCAAGTCTTAACCTTGTTTTTAGAGGTATTCTTGAGTTAAGGGCAGAGTGAAAGTTTTTGCTATAGGTTATGCCAACAGACATTAATATTGCACTAATGAATATTATAACAGCTGTTATTGTGACTAAATCAATGCCAACTCCGAATTTATAACTTTCCTTTGCTATAAGCAATGAAAACTCGCCTATTGATATCATCGCTATGCTAGAAAAAAATGGTTGCTCATTCTTGAAATTAGCTAATAAGAATGTCAAAAATCCTATTGCAATAAATCTAGAGATGAAAATTGTTAAAATTAATGCTCCAATTAAGGCGATGTTTGATTCAAGCGCTTTAAAATTTACAAGGGTGCCCATTGATATAAAAAAGATTGATGTTAAAATCATTGCGAATGGGTGTATCGCTCTGCCATATTCTTTGGCATTTGGCAATGATGCAATTAAGCTTCCAGCCAAAAAAGCACCTAATGAGGGTGTTAAGCCGAGATAAAATGCAAAATAGCTAAACAAAGCCCCTATTCCCAAAGACAAAAATGAAAGCACTGATTCATCACTACTATTTTTTAAGATTAAATTAACACCGTGCCTTAAAATTTTCATTGTAATTAAATAAGCAAAAATTAGTATAGCTATTGAAAAAATAATATGTTCAAATGTTGATATTAAGCTGCTTGAGCCTTTTATACTAGAAAAGAATGTAAGTGCGAATACAGCAATAATATCTTCAATTATAAGAACTGCGACAAGTAATGGAACTTCTCTTCTGCTGAACATTGCCTTTTGCTCGAGAACCTTTACAACAACAATAGTGCTGCTGAAAGATAAAATAACCCCAACAAACAAAGCTGTTTTTGCGCTAAAACCTAAAAGCAATGTTGTTTCATAACCAAAAAATAATACAATTGCAAACTTTAATAGTCCTATTAAAATAGATCTAGCGCCTAGGCCCATTAATTTTGATACATCAAACTCTAACCCAATGATGAAAAGAATTAATATTGCACCAAAATCTGCCATTATGTTTATTATGTTTACATCTTGAACAAGGTTTAATAAGTTAGGACCTATTATTGCTCCAACTAGCAATAATCCAAAAACAGCTGGCTGCTTGAATCTTGCTGCTATAATACCCCCTATTATAGCGCACAAGAAAAGTATTCCTAAGCTGATTAATTCAGTTGCCATAAGCATGAAGGTGATAGATAACTATACTTTCTCATATTGAGAAAGTCAGCGATGATTAGTCGCTATATCTATTTCCCAACGTTATTTTTACGTTATTTGCTCGAAACTAACGTTTTTTCCTATATTGGTATACAAAAATGTATATTAACAGCCTAAAAATGATAGTTACTTATATATAAAGGTTTTGGTTTTGTATAGGTAAATTAAGGATTATTTATTTTATTTACTATATAGAAAATAATAATAAACTTTGTATGTTACTAATTTAAAAATCCCAAAATTATTTAATATACTTGAAACACACTTAAATTATGCCAGAGCAAAAGTCTTTTTGGAAACCGGAGAAAATTAGAAATTTTCTTGGCCGCAAAAATTCAAAGAATTTTTTCCGGAAGTATGAATTTTTTATTATAGCTGTTCTTGTAGTGTTATTTATATACTTAGTTGTTGTGTTCAATCAAAAAATAAATTTTTTGCTTGGAAACGAGTTAATTGTTTACTTAAGTCCACAACAAAAATCTTTTGATATGCACTATGGAAATGTAAGCAAAATCGAATTTGATGTGTCAATAGACAATGTGGCTTATTGCAAAGCTCAATGCTCTTATTCTTTTAACGATAGAAGCGCAAATGATGTTATTGATAAAGGTGATTTTGAAATTGCAAAAGGGCAGCATTTCACAAAATCATATGACTTAAGCGTTAAAAGGCTTGGCTCTGGACAAGATATATACGGCTTTGATGTAAAATGCCACAGCATTCGCTCATTTTTATGCCTCACAAAAAGCCCTGAAAAATTCAGATCATCTTTAATTACAGTAAATTATGATCTTACTGAAACTGAAAAAGAACTTAAAAAAATACTAAAGCAGAATGTTACAGAATTACTAGAATTTTTGGCTAATGTCGACATATTGCACCAACAATTAAACCAGAAATATTTTGAATTAGCCCATAAGGTAAATCTAAATCAATTGTCAAAAGATAAAATAGATATTAATGATGTTTACGACAAAACGAGAATTTCAATAGAAAACTTGCGAAGCTTATGGTCTATTGAAAATTATGTCAGATTAAACCAATTATTTAATGGAAGCTTTTTTGAAACTCTTGACAATATTAAGAAATCCATTGAAGATTTAAATAAAAAAATTGATAATATTGTTGAGTTGCATAACGAATTATTGTCAAAATTAAGTGTTTTGAAAAAAAATTTAAATGAATTGAATAACTTTGTAAATACCTTAGACGATAATGAAATATCGAAAAACTTTGCCGATAATATAAAAAAATTTAATGAAGTATCATCATCTATAACTAACAATACATTCAATAATTACAAATATGTTATTGAAGGAATTGAAAATATCACAGAACAACAGAATTCCATAATTGAAAAGACAAGACTTTCATCAGCGCAATTATTCTTTAATTCTGAATACTATTTGAAGTTTGAAAATGACTTATTGTGCAGTTTAAAGCAAGACTGTAAAGAAAATATTTCTGTTGGAAGTATATTAAAAAATGCTGAAAAATTCATTGAAGATTTTCCAAATTCAAACGCATTAAAACAAAAGTGTAATTTATTAAAAGAGTTAGAGCAGGAATATTCTAATATCAGAAATGAAACATTAAACCTTATCTCGGAAAAAAATATAAGTTTTCCATCTGATGAGGAATTTTTGACATTATCAAATAATTTTAAAGATAATGAAATAAGAAAAATAAATAATTCGTATTTTGAATCGTTCGAAAAGATAATGTTAGAGAACAAAACAAATGAAGACATTATTAAAATTGCAAAAGAAATTTTGCCCCAAAACATAACTAACATTTTACCTTTAGGTTATAATCTATCAATAAACATCTCTTTGCACTTGCTTTCAAAAATAAAACCTTCTGATGAGACATTAGCATTACTAAACAAATGCTCAAAGCTTAATCCAAAAGAAAAAATTGAAGTTTTTGATTTTGAGCCAATAAGCACAAATATAACATACAAGATTATTTCAAAAATAGACACTAACTTAAGCGATAATCCGCCAATATGCTGTGTTTTTAATGAATGCAAGCCGTGCTGCAGAGATGAAAGCTGTAAAAATGACCCAAAAACATTTCCAATAATATTTTTGCATGGGCATTCACTTGCGAAAGATAATAGCCCTGAATTCTCCTTGGATTCTTTCAATAAACTTCAATCGAAGCTCCAAGAAGATGGCTACTTAAATGCTGGCATTGTGTCTTTATATTCACAAAATGAGGTATTGCAAGCAGGCATATGGGGATTGTCAGGCAAGCCCATAACAGTAAAGGCAAGTTATTACTATGATGCTTTTAGAAAAGAGGACAAATACATTGTTGTGCCAACAAAGAGCGAAAATATTGACGCCTATGCTTTAAGGCTGAAGGATTTAATCGATATTGTAAAAGAAAGGACAAACAAACCAAAAGTCAATATTATTGCACATTCAATGGGCGGCTTAGTTGCAAGAAGGTATGTTCAGATTTTTGGTGAAGATGATATTGACAAATTAATTATGATAGTAACACCAAATAAAGGCATTTCTGGCACAATAAGCGATTACTGTGGGTTTATTGGAGAAAACAGAGAGTGCCAAGATATGCAGGAAAACAGTTTGTTTATCAACAAGCTAAATGATCCACTAAAACAACCAAACAAAATAAAGCTGTACTCAATAATTGGACAAGGCTGTGTAATGAAGCTAGGCAATGGTGATGGGATTGTTTTAACTGAAAATGTAAAATTGGAAAATGCAAGATTATTTTATGTAAATGGCACTTGCGGTGGCTTATTTGGAGGAGCATTGCACACAGAAATTTTGGATATTGAAAAATATCCTGAGACTTATAGAATTGTAGCAGAGATTTTAAAAGAATAGTTATTTCTCACTTCTCATATAGATTGTCCTCGTTGGGAATGGTATGCCGATGCCAGCTTTCCTCAACGCATTATAGATTTCTTCTGTTGCATTAAATTTAGTTGGACCCTTATCTTCAAATGAATTAATCCAAAACAATGCCTTAAACTTAAGCCCAGAATCTGCCATTTCTGTAAGAATAACTGCTGGCTCAGGCTTTTTGAGAATTGAGGGGATTTTTGCTAATGTCTCCAACACCAATTTTCTAACCTTTGAAACATCTGAACCATATTCTGTATTAAAATCAACGCTAACTCTAAGTGTTGGGTCCGGATGTAAATAGTTCAATATTCTAGAGTCTGCTAACTTACCATTTGGTATTGTAATAAGCTCATTGTCCATTGTTTTAATTTTTGTGCTTCTTAAGCCTACATCAACAACAGTGCCCATTGTTTCATTATCAAGTTTTATTACATCACCTACCCTTACGCTTTTGTCCAAAATAATTGACATTCCGCCAAAAATGTTGCCAAGAGTGCTTTGCAAAGCAAAAGCGATTGCAATTCCTGCAATGCCCAAGCTTGTCAACAAAGGTCCAATTTGAATGGCCCAAACTGGAAGTATAAACAATAAGCCAACAATAGAAACAAAAATTCTTGAAAATCTATGAATTACAGGCATAAGTTGCTCGTCTACACTTGATTTTGTTTTTTCAGCAACTCTTTTGCCCCAGTTATCTATAAAAATATCAAAAACAACTATTACAATGTAAGTGATTACAATAATTACTAATGATGAAATTATGTTTTCGACAATGTCTAAAATATTTTGCCTTACGCCAAGAGGAAGAAATGCAAGCCTTATGCCTATAAGCAATAATATTATCGAAACTGGTTTGTTTGTTTTTCTTACAATTAAATCATCAATGTCTGTTTTCGTTCTTTTAGTTAATCGAAGAATTACTTTTCTTGATATTATTACTACAAGCTGTGATAATAAATAGAATACCACAAATACAACTATAGAATAAACATACTTATTTTGCTGAATAAGCGCAAAGTATTTTCCATGTAACATTTTATAAAAATTTATTTACTTTCAATTACTTGTATTGTGCAAGAACAAGGCAGTTTTTTAGAAGCTCTTTCTAGTGCCTGCTTTGCTACTTCAATATTTTGCTTATCGACATCAACTTGAAATATAGCTTGTCCTTTCTTAACTCTTGCAGCAATTCCTATTGGCTTGCCAAATGAATGAGCCATGCCAGAGCTAAATCTATCAGCTCCAGCTCCAGCTGCAAGCGCATGCTCCCTTAATATATGATAAGGATAAACTTTAACCTTCATATGAAAACCGTTTAATCCAAGATAAGACTCAAGTAGTTTATTTGATGTTTGTCTTGCGCTTTCTAAAGCATTATCCCTTATTTGCAAGTCTGCTTTTGATAAAAGATTTAGTGTGTACTTAAAGTTCTTGCTTGGGTCTCCTGTCTCAAACCTTACAACCTTTGGATTAGGAGTCGTTCTTATATAAGATTTTGCCTTAAACTTTGATGTTCTAGTATAGGGCCTTTCAAGTCTTCTGTAAGAAAACAATTACATTATTCTCACAAGGTAGATATGAATTATAATATAATTATAGAA
>CAZUSQ010000038.1:0-392 GCA_964622655.1 uncultured Methanosarcinales archaeon | reverse complement strand
AGGCTTCTTTAGAAATTTCAATACAAGCAATTGTTATTGTAGTGCTTGCTATGACTCTTCTTGGCTTAGGCTTAGGCTTCATAAAAGGAATGTTTGGAGGTATAACAGGGATAACAGAATCTACATTTGACAGAATTGCTGACCAGCTACAGAGAGACCTTACCAATAGTGACCAAAAATTGATTTTTTCCCAAACTAAAATAAACCTAGCAAGAGGTAAATCTGAATTATTTGGCTGGGGGATAAGGAACGAAGGAAATGCAAGATTAAATTATTGGGCAGAATTTACACCTATAAATTGCCCCACTGATCCTTGTGAAGTAACAACAAATGATATTAATACTGAATGGTTTTCATTTAAATATAATCCAGGTGGCGGTATTACAGATAGG
>CAZUSQ010000037.1:3786-7928 GCA_964622655.1 uncultured Methanosarcinales archaeon | reverse complement strand
AGTGAGCGAGATGAACGCGAGCTTGCTCGTCGTTCTCGCAAGCAACTAACTCGCTCACAACTCAATGGGGCTGCCCGGATTTTCAACAATTTTTGAACCGGGGTCGTCCGCTATTTCACAACTCTTTTATGATGGCTTGAGCGAAGCGAAACCCTCGAATTTTTGGTCAAGCTTTTTCGCTCGTCGAAAATCATAGATTTTCGAGCGTGCTCGGAAATGCCGAGCATTTGCCGACATGCCGAAAAAGGTTGTCCCAAAGCGGAAAGGATATGTCCAAGCTACCCCACAGCTTCATGCAGTGATATAAGTTATTAGAGCAACTCAGACATCACTAAGACCCATGCTAAAGGTAGCTGTTAAGCCCCTCGTATCTGGGTTAATCGTCTATTTTTAAATTTATCGTTATAGCATTTGTTATTGTATTGATAAGATATATAAATGATTGTCTTTTAAAATTAAGTATGATAATTACCCATTATCAAGCACAGGAACTTCTGGAAGCAAAGAATAAAGGACTAAAAAATGTGGATACCTCACTAGATTTAAATAAAACAAAAACTAAAGTACATATCGAAAATGGTTTATTTATCTTTCCAA
This sequence comes from uncultured Methanosarcinales archaeon, assembly GCA_964622655.1. Classification (GTDB taxonomy): domain Archaea; phylum Nanobdellota; class Nanobdellia; order Woesearchaeales; family GW2011-AR4. Next base: position 7,331 of record CAZUSQ010000037.1, on the reverse strand, counting down.
ACAATCAAAAAATTGAAACATACCAATTAAGGAAACCAATAAAAGATAATACATGCTGCTTTTTAATACAAAATAACTCATTGATAAAAATACAGTTATTTTCAGAGCAAACAAAAAAGTTCTACAAATTAGTGCCAACAAGAGATGCCCCTACTTTAGAGATTTCTGGCATTAGAATGCATGTTACAAAGGAATTTACTCCTATGGAAGACACAAAAAGAAAAATAGAAAGCTTAGCTCCAGTTAAAGGAATGATTCTAGACACTTGCATGGGACTTGGCTACACTGCAATTTTGGCTTCAAAATATGCTGATTTTGTTATAACATGTGAAAAAGATGAAAATGTATTTGAAATCGCAAAACTAAATCCATGGTCAAAAGAAATCTTTAATAATAAAAAAATAAATATATTGAAAACAGATATTTTTGACGAGGTTAAAGTGTTTAAAAGCAACATGTTTGATACTATAATACATGATCCACCTAGGTTAAGCTTAGCATCAGAGCTTTATTCTTTAGAGTTCTATAAACAACTATTTAGAGTTCTAAAAACTAATTGTAAGTTCTATCATTATACAGGCTCGCCAGGCAGCAAGTTCAGGAAAATTAATTTGGCAAAAAATGTTGCAAAAAGATTAAAAATTGCAGGTTTCAAGGATATTAAAAAAGCCCATTACGGATTAACAGCTAAAAAATAACAATTTTTAAATATGATTGAAATAAAAGTTATTTTATGGTATTAAGATTTAATGATTACATAATATTGGCTAAAGATTTTGTTCTGGATAAGCAATTCTTAAATTTACTTATGTCAACAATTGTTTTGTTCTTTGCAAGCTTATTGGCTTGGTATATTTATTATAAGCAGTTAGCAAGGCGCGACTTATTTGAAATCCCAAAACTAAATTTAAAACTCAGATTTATAAATATAGTAGATAGAATAATATATTTTCTGAAGTATTTGTTTATATTCCCAGTTTATTCTTTTATGTGGTTTTTGATATTCTCATTTTTGCTTTTCGTACTTTCAAAATCAAGACCAATAGGAGATATTTTATTTCTTGGCATAATAGTTGTCTCAGCCACAAGAATAGCAGCTTATGTGAGTGAAAAATTGGCAGAAGACATGGCAAAATTGTTGCCATTAACATTAATAGCAATATTCCTTATTAATCCAGAAGCAGTAACATTAAAGACTATCACATCATCATTTCCTTTATTGTTACAACAATTTCCAAGGGTTGCTAAATATCTACTTTTTATAATAGTTCTTGAATGGGTGCTTAGAATAGTACATTGGATAGTTGTATCTATAAAACCTCTAAAGCAACAATAGCTTAATTTTATAAATCAGACATACCTCTAATACAAATATGGCACTAACAGAAGCACAAAGATTTCATCTGAAGAAATTTATCAAGGAACTTGAAAAATATAGAGGCAGACATACAGAACTTGTCAGTGTTTATATTCCTCAAGATTACGATTTAAACAAGATAATTAACCATCTTAATCAAGAAAAAGGGACAGCATCAAATATTAAGTCCGCTTCTACAAGAAAAAATGTCACAGATGCTTTGGAAAGAATGATTCAGCATCTAAAATTATTCAAAAAAACTCCACCAAATGGCTTAGCTGTATTTTCTGGCAATGTTGCTCAAAGAGAAGGTCAACAAGACTTCAAGGTTTGGAGCATTGAGCCGCCTGTGCCTTTAAAAACAAGAATTTATCGCTGTGATAAAGAATTTGTTCTTGACATTCTTAGAGACATGCTTGAGACAAAAGAAGTATATGGCTTAGTTGTTATGGACAGGAGAGATGCAAACATCGCATTGTTAAAAGGAAAAACAATAGTGCCAATAGTTAAGACACATTCTGAAGTGCCTGGCAAATTTAAGGCTGGGGGACAAAGTGCAGCTCGCTTTAGTCGTCTTATCGAAGGCGCTGCAAAAGATCATTACAAGAAAGTAGCAGAATATATGAAAGAAACTTTTCTTAATATGGAAGGCTTAAAAGGTATTATTGTAGGAGGACCTGGCCCAACAAAATACGATTTAGTTGAGGGTGATTTTATAACAAATGAAGTTAAGAAAAAAATAATTGCAATAAAAGATTTGAGCTATACAGGTGAGTTTGGCTTAGAGGAATTGCTTGAGAAAAGCCAAGATGTTTTAGCACAAGAAGAGGTTATTGAAGAGAAGAAGATTGTTGGCAAGTTCCTTGAGATTCTTGCAACAAAGCAAAACATGGTTGCTTATGGAGAATCAGATGTAATGAACAAGCTCAAAATGGGTGTTGTTGATATTTTATTGCTCTCAGAGGATTTATCAGAAGAGAAAATTGAAGAATTTGAAAAAGCAGCTCAGCCAGTTGGCACTAACATCAAGATTATCTCTACACAAACAAGAGAAGGTGTACAGTTAAGAGACTTGGGGAAAGTGGCTGCAATTTTGAGATATGAAGTACATAGCTAAAATGTCTGAACTAATTAAAGATTCATTCCAACAATTATATCCACATAAAGAATTAAAATATTCTGTTTCTTTAAAATACTCAAGAAAATTCAAGCCTTACAATGCAAATGTAAAATTAAGAGGCAATAATTTAATGTTTAATTTAAGTAGAGAATGGAAGAAGATAAGCAAAGAAATACAAATTGGATTGATACAAGAGCTAATGGCAAAAATTCTGAAAGACAGAAGGAAAACAATGAATATGGAGCTATACAACTTATTCATGAAAAATGTCCACCTTGCAGTCCCAAAAACAAAAACAGATGAAATACTTGAAGCATCTTTTGACAGGGTTAATGAAGCCTACTTTAATGGAATGCTTGACAAGCCAAATTTGCAATGGGGTAATACTTCAACAAGCAAGCTTGGCTCTTATGAATATGGAAATGACACAATAACAATCAGCGCTATTTTCAGAAATGAGCGACAAGAACTTTTGGACTATGTTATGTACCATGAAATGCTCCATAAAAAGTTTAAGTTTCAAAGCAAAAATGCAAGAAACTTGCACCATAGCAATGAATTCAAAAAAATGGAGGCAAAGTTTGAGAACAGGGATTTGATGGAAAATGAAATAGCAAAACTTGCAAGAAAGCATCGCTTTAGATTAAGAATTTTGAATTTTTGATTGAAAAGGTTTAAATAGATTATCTAATAACCATAAAGTAAGGTGGTTAAATGGGAGATAAACTTCTGCCTTTGGCAGCAATGGAAAAATTGCTTAAACAAGGTGGTGCTGAAAGAATTTCCGACAAAGCAAAAGTGGCTTTGAAGAATGCATTAGAAGACATAGCGCATGAGATTGCTGCTAAATCTATAAAGCTTGCTGTGCATGCTGGAAGAAAAACAGTAAAAGCAGAAGACATTAAATTAGCTGTTAAAGAGTAGTTTTCTTTAAACATAATCTTTATAAATTACTTACTTATTCAATTAAATCTAAAATGGTGATTTCATGACAACAAAGATGATTACTGCTAATAATGTGCAGAAAGGAAGCTTTATAGTTCTGGAAGGATCTGCTTGTAGAGTTGT
>CAZUSQ010000037.1:0-3772 GCA_964622655.1 uncultured Methanosarcinales archaeon | reverse complement strand
GGCCACTCAAAAGTTCGTATATCGGCAGTTGGCTTAGTTGACGACAAAAAAAGAATTACAGTTATGCCTGGACACGACAATGTTGAAGTGCCTATTATTGAAAAAAGAACCGCACAGATTTTATCAGTTCATGGTGATATGGCAAATGTGATGGACTCTGAAACTTATGAAACATTTGACTTGAAAATTCCAGAAGAATTCAAAGGACAAGTTGTTGAAGGTGCTTCTGTGCTTTATTGGGTTATTATGAATGAAAAGGTAATTAAGCAAGTCAAGGGAAGTGATTAAATGGTTAAATTTCCAGAAGCTGAAATAAGAAGATTTAGAAATGTATTCGTATGCAGGAAATGCAAAACCAAAATTAAGGCTCCTAACATTAAAATAATACAAGGCAAAGTAAGCTGCAGACGCTGTGGAAGCAAACAATTTAAAGCAGTTAGGAAGAAATAAAAATGCCTGATTTTCAAACAATTTCTGCTATAGTTTTTCTTGTCGCTTTAACGATTTTTGTCTTTTTAAAAAGAAAAGCTCTTGATACTAAACAAATAATCCCATATTTTCTTTATTTTTCGATGTACAAAACAACATGGGGGTTAAAGCTAATGGATTCTATTGCTAAGAAGTATAGAAAGTTTATGCTTTATGTTGGCTATTTTGGGGTTATAGTTGGATTTCTTGGAATGATAATGATAAGTTACGGATTAATAAGCAATATTTACATCTTATTTACAAAACCAGAAGCACAGCCAGGAGTTGGATTAGTGCTTCCATTCAAAGCAAAAGGCATTTTCTTTGTACCATTCTTTTATTGGATTATTGCAATTTTTGTTATTGCTGTTGTGCATGAGTTTGCCCATGGAATGCTTGCAAGAACGCATAATTTGAAGGTTAAGTCAAGTGGATTTGCATTTCTTGGCTTGATAATTCCAATAATTCCAGCTGCTTTTGTCGAGCCTGATGAAAAAGAGTTAAGAAAAAGAGCTCATAAAGAGCAGCTAAGTGTTTTTGCAGCTGGTCCTTTCTCTAATGTAGTATTTGCTTTTTTGTTTTTGGCTATTGCTTCCTTCATTTTTGCACCATTGACAAATGCTGTAATTGAGCCGAATGGAGTTAAAGTTACTGACTATGTTAAAGAGAAAAGTCCTTTTCCTGCTGAAACTTCTGGAATAAAAATTGGAGAAATAATACAAGGCATTGACGACAAGCCAACACTTTTTGTAAATAATTTATCTACAGTTCTGAGAAGCAAAAAGCCAAATGATATTGTCACTATAAAAACAGACAAATCAACTTATGAAATAAAGCTTGCAAAAAATCCTGAAAATGAAAGTCTTGCATATATTGGTGCTTATCTTGAGCAAAGCACAAAGATAAGAGATAATATAAAAGCAAGTTATGGTGAATTTTTGCCAAATGCTTTAATTTGGATTTCTGGATTGTTTGTAATTTTGTTTATTTTGAATCTTGGAATTGGATTGTTTAATTTAGTTCCAATTGGTCCTTTAGATGGAGGCAGAATGTTGCAATTAGTTTTACACAGGCTTTTTGACAAAGAAAAAGGCGACAAATATTGGGCTTATATTGGAATGTTTTTCTTGGTTTTGATTTTTATAAATATAACTTTTGCGTTTGTGAGGTGAGAAAGTTTTAAGTAGCTGGTTGTAAAGGAATTCTTTTCTTTAAAGCGTTATTGTACGCTTCTCTGTAAACATCTGTTAACATCATGGGTTTAATCATCACATCTTTTACTATTTCTTTTTTATCTACTTGCAGAACTTTATACTTATCAATATTATCAGCGACTTTGCCTAAATCGGTTTTCGCTTCCCTTGGTGTATTTATATCAGTTACAAAATAATCCTCATTTTGATATGTAGTTATCCATCCTGTTCTTTCACCGACTTCTCCATTTACAACTCCAGCTATTGCAGTTGCTACTTTTCCATCCAATTCTTTTGGCTCTCCCCCGGGCTCTTTTCCTCCAGTTGGAGCATAAAGGCTAACACTCCAGCCAATCATTGGTGTACGTTTATGATGAAGCAGATATTTTGTACCATCCTCTACTAAGACTTCTACGTCAATATGTTTAATGCATGTTTCTAAACCAACACTTTTTGCGTCCCGCAAATTAGAAGTATTCCAATTTTCTCCAATTAATGCTTCGTAAACTTTAGGTTGCTTTTCTCTTCTTCCGTGTAATAAATTGCGCCACAACATGGCTTATAAGAAATTTTTTGATTTATTTAAATCTTTCTTCCTTCACCACTCAAAAATCAAAACACCAAAAAGAAATCAAAAAAATCAACTTTGCTTTTGCTTACTCTCAACATACTCTCTTACTCTATCATTTCCTGTCGGCTTTGCGTTTGTGCCAAGAGCATAATAAATCTTCTCTGCTTCTGTGCCCCAAGAATAATCGCCTTTTTCTCTTTCAACTTTATTGACTTGAAATTCTCCTAAGTCAGTTCCTTTCTTCATATGATAATAAATACTTCTCAAAGTGACTTTTGGAAATATTGCAGTGTAAATCTTGTAGATTTCATAACCATAAGCCTTCTTAACAAAATGAAGTATCTCTACAATATTCTGCCTTATTTCTGATTTTATTGGTCTGCCTTTTCTCATATTACTAATAAAGCTTCACTTATTTATATACTTTTTGTTTCTATATAGAAAATAAATATATAGTTACACACATTTGTGTGCTCACTAGCAACATATTTATACTAAATATCATTTAATCTTCAAATGCCCTTCAAAATAAAGGAAACAATACTTGGGATTAGCATTGCAATAATATTTGTATTCTTTGTTGTTTTCGGCATCAAGGCATTCTATAAAGAGCCAAGGTACGAGAATTTCTGTGCAAGAGGAACTTTGATAGATGTTGTTTATTCAAAAGGACACTATGCAGAGCCATATGCATATCCTGGATATCCTATACGCGTTAAGGAGCCCACTGAAAATATTTGTGCTAAAGCTATTAATGACTATGATAAGTTCAGAAAGGATTGTGCAGCAAAAAAATCTGATGTTGTGTATGAGTACAATGCAGATGGTTGTCAGATTGGAAAAGAATGCACCTTCTGCCAGCAAGACTATGAGAAAGCAAGAAATATTTACTTTAGGAATGTTTTCATAATAAGCGGAATTGTTGGAATTTTAGTTATTATAATTGGAGCTATTTTGAAGATAATGAGTGTAAGCGCTGGTTTGTTTGGAGGTGGAGTTTTGACAATAATCTATGGTACAACTAATTATTGGAGCGAATTAGCAGATTGGGCAAGATTTATTATTTTGGGCATTGCTTTGATTGTTTTGATTTATTTAGGTTACAAAGGATTTTCAATATTAAGTTTTGGAAAGAAAGAATAATCTTATCATTGGTTATTAAATTATTATTCTTATGAGATATATTTTTTTATTGTCAGGAGATTATATTGATTTGGCTAAAGAAGAAATTATTAGTTTATTTGATATTAAGAAATATAGAATGTTGAATAGGTTATTAATTGTTGAATTAAAAAATGATATAAAATCATTAAAAATATTAAGTAAAAGATTGGCATTGACAAAAAATATTTACAAATTCTTATTTGAATGTAAAATAAATGACTTAATTAGAGCGATGAAAAATTATGACTGGAATTCTATTTATAAAGATAATTTTTGTTTAAGAATTCATAATTTTAACAATAATAAAAAATTCATTAAGAAAATAACAATAAAAAACAATACCATTAAAAAAATTTCAAATAAAACTAGAACGACT
>CAZUSQ010000036.1:0-7999 GCA_964622655.1 uncultured Methanosarcinales archaeon | reverse complement strand
TTAGCTCTTCTGGCTCTGGAATCTTGTCAAAGGCTTTCCAGCATTGAGGGTCAGTAGCAAAAGGTGTTCCTGAATAGCCATAAGCAATGCAAGGCGCTCCTCCTCCACAAATATCGAAAAGCTCGCAATTTCCGCATTTGCTGTTTCTGTAATTATTCTTGTCCCTTAATTTCCACATCCAATTGCTTCCGTACCAGATTTCAAACAAGTTTTGCTCTTGCAAATTTCCGACCTTAATCGGCAATCTTCTGCATGGATAAACATCTCCTTGTGGCAAAATAGTAATGCCTCTTGTTCCTACACCATCGCATTGGTTGTCCCATGGGTGATTTGGCTTTTTAATTTCATCTTCTGCCATAAAATAAAGGGTTCTGTTTCTGCTTACATTAGTTTTCAAATTTTTCTCCTTTAATTCTTTTGAAATTTTTGTTATATTTTTATAATGTTCTTCTAAATCAGGAGGTTGGAGCATATAGCCTTGGATTCCTTTTCCAACACCCCAAGGAACTAATCTGTCAGACCAAACTGTATCAACGCCAATCTCTTTGCCAAGCTCTATTACCTTTTGATAAAGCTTATAATTCAATTGGCTTGCTGTAAAAGAAAAGCTCGTCCTTATTCCTGCCTCAACAAGTAGCTTAGCAGCTTGGATTACTCTTTGATAAGAGCCTTTTCCTCTTATGTTGTCGTTTGTTGCCTCGTCTCCTTCAATACTTACCTGAAAAAAATCAATATCCATATCTTTAAGCAGTTTTGCATTGTCTTTTGTAACATAATAGCCATTACTCATTATCCCAAATACAAGTTTTCTTCTATGAAGATATATTTCTTCAATGAGCTTGAATAAATCTTCTCTTACAAACGGCTCTCCCCCTGTAAGTTGTACCCTTCCTCTTATACTCCATAAATCAAGAAGTTCAACATACTGCTCAAGAATATCTTTAAGTTTCTCTAAAGGTAACTCTGGTGTTTCGTATGAGGTTTGATAACAGTGCTTACACCTTAGATTACATCTTTCAGTTATATGCCATTGCAAAAATGATGTTGCTGGTTTTGGTAGATATTTTAACATTTTAAATTAACTTTTATATAGATTGTCCAAACGCAGGTTTGAATCTGCCATCCTCTATGTAAAAAGTATTTATGTAATTTCTTCTTAAGTAGCCTATTTTGGCATCTGGTGTTAAAGTTCCTCTTATCGATTTAAAATTTTTTATAGCCCACAATTCTTTTACTATTTCTTCTCTGTCTTCCTTTATAGACTCTGGTTTGTTTTTTAGTTTAGCTTTGGAGATAACATAACCTATTAATGTAGTTGCATCGTAGGCATTTAAGTCTATATTCCTTACCCTATTTCCTGTTGATTTATAATATCTATTTACGAAAATTCCATAATCGTCTTTTGTATTGTCGTTTGGGCCGAGAACACCAATTGGTGGTGGGGCAACAATTAGTCTTTTGGGCAATTTTTCTTCTTCTGAAAGAATCTTTTTATCAGCAGTGAATAAACCTAAAAATAGTTTATCACCTAATCCGTTTTCTTGAGCAAATTTTAGAAATTGAATAGCTGCATCCACATTTGTCAATACAACAATGGCATCTGGATTTTTCTTTTTAATATCTGTGACTATATTTGGCAGTTGATTTAAGCCAAAAAGGTAATTTGAGGTTTCTATTTCATTTAATGCTTCTAAATTTTCAAGAAAAGAATCTGAAATATACCTTTCATCATCAACTACAAACCCTATACTCTTTATATTTTTGTACCTTAATTTTATTAACACTAGGTGTTGATTCAAATAATCAGAAGTGAGCGTTGAAATTATAATGCTCCAAAAAAATCTATTTCTTGGTGCAGTTTCATTTGCCACATTACCAACAAAGATTGTTGGTAATTTTTCTTGTAATGAATATGCTTGAGAATCAAATTTGGTACTAATAACAGCAAGTACATTGTCGCTATTTGCAGATTTAAAGGCATTTTCAATATTCGTTGGCTCATTACCTTTTGTATCGTAAACAACAAGTTCGTACTTTTTATCATAAATTTTATTTAAATCTTCAATTGCTATTTTTACTGATGTCAAAACATTCTCATTTTTTATTTTATCGTTTGTGAAATCTCCAATAAAGCCGATTTTTACTGTTTGTTTTTTCTTAATTACTTGTGTTGTTATTAATACGACTAAGATAATTACTACAAGAAATAATAAAATTGAAATTGTTTTACTAAGACCTTTTTTTTGTTTGAACATAAGCTCATTTAGTTTAATTGATGTTAAAAATTTACTTAATGACAGCCGCAGCCGCAACCGCAGCCGCAACCGCAACCGCAGGAACTACAACCACAGCTACCACAACCACCACAACTGCAAGAGCCAGGAATGCAGGTTTGTGCATTTACGCCAGCTAGTGAAGCTGTTGTGATTAATGCTCCAAAATAAATAGATGATGCAGGTATTTTTCCTTCTTCACTTAATAAGAAACTCTTTATTCGTTTTTTTAATTTAGGAAACATTTTATCTCTTTTTTAATGAATTAATCTAAATTTGAATTATTTGTAGGATAATATTTAAATTTTGCTATTTTCAAAAAAATTATAGTTTAATGCCAGGATTTGCTGCTTGATAAAATTCTTTTAAAAGTGGAGAGGGAAAGGGTAGCATTACAATAAATTCTTTTGTTGAAGTTCTACTAAAAATTTCAAGCATCAATGCGTACATTAAAGAGCCTGGCAAGTATTTATAACTTGGTTTTCCATCATCTCCAGGTTGTTTAAGCAAAACATTCTGTCCTAGATATATTCTTAAATCTAAAGGGTTACTTCGTCTTTGAAGTAACTCTCTCTTTGTAACCTCGTTCAAATCATCACTTTCTTTTAATCTTTGATCAAGCGTATCTAAAAACTCTTGCAATTTTTCTTGCCTTAATCTTCTAGACCTTTCAATTTGTGTTTTTCCATCCCAATAAACGGGTCTTGCAGCTGGTTTTCTACGGTACACGTCAAATGGTAAGTCAGCATCAATTCCTGCCATAAAAGAGTCTAACCCCGGTCTTATCCGACCAACACCCGCTGCTATTTTTCCAACAAAAAAATGTAATTGAGGTGGTACAGGAAACCCATAAATAGGGCTACCTGTATTGCCAGAAAATGCAATAATTTTTGATTTATCTAATGCTTGTTCCCTATATCCAAACTCACTTGTGCTAATTGGTATTCCTTCTGATAATATCTCTGCGAATCCCATTAGATGCACGTAATCGCTTACATATAAGCCCACATCAGGACCAGCTCTATGGACTAAAGAAACCACTAAAGAATCCCTACGGCTTTTGTAATGACTTGCTCTAACGGCATCTCCAGTTAGTATAATTGGTGTTCCTATTGGAACATTATAATCAACAGAACCGAAACCAGCATTTGCCTCCCTATATACATGATGCTCAAAATCACTCAGCATTCCTGTAGCAGGGTGGTATATTAACCCAGGTCCTCGTATAGGGTCTTGATTCAGCAAATAAAGGTCCCAACCTCTGCCTGCTTCTCTTAGGTAAGGGCCATTTGCTTCGGAAGAACTAGGTAAACCTCCAGTTGCAGCAATTCCAGCTATAATAACAGCAGCATCACGCATAAATCTTCTTCTTTCTGGACTAAATGAAGGAGCATTGGCAGAGACTTTATTTAAGTGAACTATTCCTCTATCAACTAATCGAGGATCTCTTACAGCATCTTCAATTATCCCAACTAGTTCGTCTTGCTCTTTCACTTTATTTTTGCCTATACTTTAATCCTTTATAAATTTTTCTACTAAGTGATAGTACTAAAAGGTAATTATTGTGGCTTCATGCAAGCAAATAGCCAAGCATGTTTATGTGGCTCGTAGCTTGGTGTGTACTCTTCAATACCACCTATAATATTAAAACCTACTTCTTGTAAAAGAGATTCAAATAAACTCTTATCTCTCATCTGCAATAATCTAGGCTCTGGAGGAGTGCCAAAATCCCAGTAAGCCCAAACACTCCCAAAAAAAAGTCCTCCATGCATCAAAACTCTATAAGATTCTTTTAAATAAATTTTAACATCTTCAATATGCATTTCGTGGTGCATTACTCCACCTGAAAATACCCCTACAAATGAGTTATCTTTGAATGGTAATGCTCTAGAATCAGAAGCTATTATTGGAAAAAATATATTTCTTTCATTTTGTCTTTTTTTTGTATATTTAAAAAAGGCTGGATTTATATCGGTTAAAATTACATCCAAACCTCTTCTTTTTAATAAGAAACTATCTCTGCCATGAGCGCCGCCATTATCAAGCATCATTCCTTTACTTAATGTGTCCTTATACTCTAGCAATTTAATAAATAGATTTTTATCTGGATGCCAACCTTTTTTGCTTATCCAATATGCAACAAAATCAAAATCTATGAATTTGTCCATAATTCCTCTTTTTGGACTTGCACAATTTAACACATTTAATAATTTAAATTCAAATCTTTTGTTGGGATTTTGTATTATAATCTCTTCATTAAATAATATTTTTAGATAATCATAAATTTGTTCCCTGCCTTTTTTTGTAAATTTAAATCCTATAAGCTTGTTACCATTACATAAAATCGTATTACCTTTTCTGGATATTTTAAAAAGCTCCAGACAATCTTTGCAGGAATTTGGTATATTAAACTCACTAAAAGCGCTAATATGCTTTGAGCCAAATATACTTCTCGGCAAAGCTCTTGAAATTCTAAATCTTATATTTTGTTTTTTAAGATGATTTAAAAAATCCAAAATTTTATTACCCATATCTTCAGTCAAATCATTTTCTTTTAAATCAAAGGATAAAATATAGTAATCATCACCAAATTTTATATTTTCCCAATTCTCTTCCGGCTTTAATGAAATAAACTTGACTTTCTTAGCGATGTTATTTTCCATCAGAAAAAGTTCATTGCCTTCAAAAAAGAGATAGTCGCCCTTATTTTTTAATATTTCATGTAATTTCATTATTTCTTTTTGCTCATTATAAACATTTTCCATCTTACTTGTAACAAATTATATTATATGTTTTAGTCTATTATCAAAAATTAGTTGTTTGAATAGATGTTTTAACATTTCAGAATAAAGATTAAATCTTTTATTATCTTTTTTTGGCACTAAATTGCCTTCGTCCTTATAACAGCAAACTGGGCAAAATCCAATAAATGGATAAAATGCATCATTTTCAAACATAAAGCTTCCCTCTATTGACGCTTTAACTATCGATTTTAATTCCTCAGACTTAAAGATTTCATCATAACTTTGAGAAATATCGCCAAGCTTAAAAATTTCCATACTGAAGCCTTCTTCTCCAATGAAAATGTCCCCTTTCAAATTATAAGAAAGTTGGTTTATCCCTACCCCAGAACAAAGACTTTGAAGCTCTGCGTAATTTGCATCATTGACATTCAATATTTTCCTTAATAAAATATCTGTCAAAATTTCTCTTAAATGCTCTTTTTTGTTTATTTCAATTAGCTGGTTTAAAATGTTTTTCCAAAATGAAAGGAACTCAAAATTAGTTATTTCATTGCTTCTTTTAAGAAAAAAATGCCTAATTTTTAAATCTTGTAATTCATCTAAAATATTGCTTTTACTTAGTATCTCTTTATTTACATCGATAAATAAGTTTATATTGTATCTCCTCTGGATTGTTTTTATTGCTTCTATGTTTTTTTCAGCATTTTGATAAAAAGTCCACAATTCAATCTTTTCATTAATTAAAAAATCAAGAAGCTCTTTGTTAATGCTGTCAAAATTTGTGGTTAATTTAAATGATAGACTTTTATTTTTTTCACTATTTTTTTGTTTTGAAATCGCTATTATATTTTTTATAATATCAAAATCAATTAAATCTGACCTTATATCTATAATAATCTCTCTGAAAGGGCTTTGAATAATGAAATCAATTATATTTTTGATATTGTTATAATTTTTACTATCATCAAAAAAAATAATGTGATGATAAACTCCCTTAAAAAGGAAATCTAGTCTCTTCCTTGTATTATGTACAATTTCATTGATATTATTTATAGTTATAATTATACCCTTATTTTTTAACAGATTGAAAAGCTGTGAATTTTCAAGGATTTTATTGTTTCTTAATAAGTTAAATTCCTCCTTATCAAGATAAACCCATGAGCCATAATCTGTAGTGACTAAATATCCATCTCTAATCCTTTTTGCTCTAAAATGATTTAAAACGTAATGCTGCTCTTGATCAAAGAAGCTTATTGCCATTTTGATTTTTATGAATTTTTTATTAATCCCAGTACATAATTATAAAATTCGTAGCCCAATATATTTAAATCTATATTTTCCTTAGGCTGTAATATTACAGAATTTCCTTCTTGCTTTGTATAACAAATTTCAGAATAATCTTTTAAAGCTAATTCTACAAATTTTTTATTATAAAATTTCTCGTTAAAAAATAGTTTAACTTGATTCAGTTTCTGGTTTGTCTCTATTTTCTTCATCTTTTTCAACTTTCCATGGCTTAGCTTCTTTTTCTAAATAATCTCTACTTGAATCTTGCCTTGGAAGATTAGTCATTAAAGCTCTTTGCAATATTATCTCTCTTATCCTTGCATTTTTCAGACTCTGCATTGCATAATTCGCATAAGTAATCAATTCATTATTAAATTCCCTCGCAATTTTTTCTAGTTCTAATGCATCATTTTTTGGCTTTAATTCCACTATTACCTCGTCTTCTGGATTGCCATCCAGTAAAACATAGCAGTTTTCAGTAAAGATATAAGCTGCAGAGTAAATAATATCTAATGGGTATATTTTAGGATTTATGGATATTAATACAGAATTAGTCTCTTTATCAATTTCGAAGTTTTGCATAATTTAGGTTATTCATTTTGATTTATAAAGTTTGTGAAAGAATTCTAATAAATTCTATTATGTTAGTCTTTGTAACGATTGTAAGCAGAATACCAATAAAAAGGAAAGGAGCAAAGCTTAATGTTTGCTGTATTTTTATAGTTTTATATGGTAATTTTGATTCAATCTCTTTCAATTTCTTGATTTCTTCTTTTAATAAACCTTCCGGCTTAAGCTCAAATATACCACTACCTTTTGATTTTTTGTACAGCACACCAAATAATCCATAACTCAGGATTTTCCTTTTGTAATACCTCTTTCCTTCTTTGTATATAGCCTCAGCTGGTAGCATTCCCTCTTTCAAATCTTTAATTTTTACCTCTTTTGAGAATATTTCAAACACTGCACTTAATAAGAAGAATCTTAAAAGTATAAATATTACTATTACAATTGAAAAATTAATCCAAGTTTGTGGCAAAAAGATTTTTTTATCAAAAATTAATCTACCAATTGATAAAAAGATTAAGAAAATTGTGATGTTCACATTTAGCATTTTTTCAATAGCAATAAATAATAGAAATATCAAAAAGATACCTAGTATATAATTATATACAACTCCAATAAAATCAAAGAATAGATTTAGTAACCAAGTAATTGGAAATAGGAATAATGCTAATTTAGCAACTTGCCTAAATTCAAATGCTTTAGCAAAATATTGAAGTTTTTCTTTATTATTTGTTTTTATTAATACGAATATTGTTAAAAATAAAGCTACTGGAATAAAAGTATTAAGCAATATATTATTTGATAGAAAGATTTTAAAATTATTTTTGTATATATCCAATGGTAACAATAAAGAATATGAAAAAAACAGCTTCGCATCTCCAGCAGTCCATAGATTTGCATACCAGATTATAAAACCAATCACTAATGCTATTAACCCATTTATTAAAAATTTTGTTAAATATTCAAAATTAGAATAGTTTAGTGAAAAGAGCAGTATATTAACAGCAATACTATAGCCTAAAGCCAGCACAATCCACTTATTCCTAATCTTTCCAAACTTCATGTCTTCATAAGAAGTAACAATACCCAAAAACAAAATCATTGGAAGAAACCAGTAAATAAGCATAA
>CAZUSQ010000035.1:0-8034 GCA_964622655.1 uncultured Methanosarcinales archaeon | reverse complement strand
CGGAATATGGTCAGAAGATAAGCATTTGCATAAGCATAAAAAAGTAAAGGCATGGCATTCAAAGGATTTGATGAAATATATTTGAATATTATTACTTTTATGATGGTTTTGCTAATTTAGTACAAAGAAAAACACTCCTTGATATGTATTGTGTAGATTTCTTTAAATATTTTATCTAAGAATGAACAAATAAAAATTAACGCAAAAATTATAAAATGCTTCGATAAACTTCAAGATATGGGATACTTAAAATATTTAATAAAAGGCATCAAACCCAGAAATTTTTATTACATCAGTTTAATCTCTCTAAATGACACTTTAAATCGGCACTATCCAGCTTATTCAAACGATGTGCACATAAAGGCTGCAATGGATTGGCTTTGCGCTGCACAAGAACAAAACAATGATGGTGGGGTGAGTGCGCATTATTCATTGTTTGAAGGGTGGGCTCCGTCATATGTTGAAACAACAGGATACATAATACCAACATTTTTTAATTATGCAGAGGCTTCAAAAAATTCTTTTTATAGAAAAAAAGCAATAGAAATGGCAGATTTTGAAATTAAAAATCAGCTTGCTTCAGGAGGCTTTGGAGGCATAGATAAAAAAGCGCCTATTGTCTTCAATACAGGACAAGCTATTTTTGGATTATGCAGAACTTACCAAGAAACAAAAGATGAGAAGTACAAAACAGCAGCAGAGAAAGCAGCTAATTGGCTAGTTTCAGTTATGGACAAAGAAGGATGCTGGATAAAAAATGATTACCTTAACCATATTCATACTTATAATGCAAGAACTGCTTGGGCTCTCTTATATGCTCATAAAATAAGTGAGAATATCGCCTATAAAAATGCAGCAGAAAAAAATATTGATTGGGCTTTAACACAGCAACTAGAAAATGGTTGGTTTAAGAACAATGGCTTTTATCCTGAGCAGGGGCCTTTGGTTCATACAATAGCATATTGTATTAGAGGAATACTAGAGTCAGCAATATACTTAAGGAAAAAAAGATATTTTGAATCTGCACAAAAAGCTGCAATTTCATTATTAAAAGCCCAGGGAATTGATGGCTCGCTTCCAGGCAGCTTCAATAGCGAATGGAAAAGCAGCGTCAAATGGTCTTGTTTGACAGGAAATTGCCAAATGTCAATCATATGGCATAAGCTATATATAATAACTAAAAATGAAAAATTCTTGAATGCAACTAAAAAGAGCAATGCTTATATGAAGACAGTACAAAATCTAAATTCTTTAAACAATGGGGTAAGAGGCGGCATTTCTGGTGCTTACCCAATATACGGTTGGTACGCTCCTTTTTGCTATCCAAATTGGGCAGCGAAATTCTTTGTTGATGCTTTAATGCTAGAAGAAGATAAAAGCGTGGCAAATAAATTAGGCTAATCTTTTTGACTTTTAAATGCGGACTTAAAAAAACGGAAAATATTGGCGCCTGCTTCATTTAGTATTCTAAGTGGCCATGGTATGTAAACCAAAAAGAAATAAAGCCCATTATTTATTAATTTGAATATAGCTTTGTCATTTCTCAAAAGAAAAAAAATATCTTTCTCAAGAAGTTTGCAACCTTCTTTGAGTAAATCATCGCATTGTATCATTGAGATTGTGCTATGGCCTATTTTCACTTCTTTAATCAAACCCTTTTTAAGCAAGTGCTTTTCAAAGTTTAAAAAAGAATTGAAAAAACATGCATATTTGTAATAAAAATCAAACTCGTCTTCATATTTTTTATTGCCATTGATTATTTTTCCCTCTATTTTTTTCATGTACCGGTAAGGTACACCGTGTATTTGTTCGATATAGTGTATAAAGGTGCAAGCCTTATGAAAAGGTACTCCTAAAAAAACGATTTTGCCATTCATTTGATGCAGTTTTCCAAAGATTGATGCTTTATCGAATGAATCTTTGCCGATATTTAACAACATATCCTTATGCCTTCCACATATTGCCACAGAATGAGTTGGATGTATAGTCCTATTTACATCAGGTTGTTTTCTAAAATACTCTGTCAAAACTCCAACAGTTGACTTTGAATTTTTTACATCATAAGGTTCGTTTTTGAAAAAGCTATAAGTAAATGTAGGCATTATTATTATTCCTTTGTTACCTACACTTTCTTTGAGAGAATCGATTAGACTTTGCAGAAGAAAATCTTTTTCAAATGTTCCCAATTTTCCAAAAGAGCTTATACTAGAATGTACCATAATTATGTCTCCTTTATTTACTCCAACTTCTTTTAGTGCATTTACAAAGTTTTTTTTTGTTATTGGGGTAGAATTAGCGTAGTAAAGAGCATTTGGCTTCATAACATTACACCTCCGCCATTTACTGTAATGTTAACCCCATTTAAATAGTCAGAGTCATCGCTTGAGAGAAAAAGCACTACATTAGCAACGTCTTTTGGGGTGGCTATTCTCTTTAATGGATTGCTTTCTGCAGTCAACTCAATTAATTTTGGCGGAAGATTTGATAGTAAATCTGTTTCTACCATACCAGGTGAAACCATATTAACCGTGCAATTGTATTTTGCAAGTTCAACAGCCATTGATTTTGCTAAGCCCATTAGGCAATATTTCGCAGCAATATAATGTGATATTCCTGCAGGCGGCTTTCCAATGCAATACTCTGTCAGAAGTATGATAAATTTTGTTTTATGTTTTGTTTGTATTTGCTCTCTCAAATTTTTCACAACATAGAACATACCCTTTATTTGCAAATTAAGATGTTCTTCAAAATCTCCCCACTCCAAGTTTAGAATATTCTTATTTTTTATAGGGTGCGTGACTGAAAACACAACAATATCAATTTGCTTATGTTCCTTGAATATTTGCTGAAAAGCATTTTTAATTGAGTTCTCGTCAGATAAATCCATTTGGTATATTGATATGTAATTTTTATTTGACTCTTGTAATTTTTCTAGTTTATTTTTATTTTTGTGGTAAGTTGCACAAACTTTGATATCCTTGTTCACAAGTAATTTAATTATTCCTAAACCTATGTCGCCGCTTCCACCAAGTACTATAGCAACTTTTTCATTCATATTAATCTAGCACCTTTACTTTAGCTTCGCCATCAATCATAACTTCACCATCTTTTAAAATTTCTGTCTTTAATATAATCATTTTGATACTATCACTCTTGCTTATCACAGTTCCTTTTACTGTAACTGTATTGTCATGATATATAGCTTTTTTAAAATTAAGTGTTTGACTGAGGTATAAGCTTTTTTCTCCTGGACAATGCATGCCAATGAGCGTAGAAAAAAGACTTCCTACAAGCATACCATGGACTATATTGCTTTTGAATTGACTTTTTTTGCCGAACTCTGACTCTATATGTAATGGATTATAGTCTCCACTGAGTTTGGCAAAATCCATTACATCCTGCTTAGAAATTCTTCTTTTAAACGAGTAAATATCTCCATTATTTATATCAGAGTAATTTAGCTTAGCTGCTTTACTTGTGTTATTCATTCAATTCGACCCCATGCCTTTTTAAAGACTCTTTTATGTCCTTAACGCATTTTACAGAAACTATTTCATCCATTGTAAATTTAACTTTAAACTCATTCTCCAACTCTGAAACTAGCATCAATGCATTGAAAGAGTCCCATGTTTCAACATTGTCTGGAGAGGTTTTATCAGTAACCTCAGCTTCTTTTATTCCTAATACCTTAGATAAAATCATGTATAATCTTTTCATGAGACATGTTACTTAACTATTACCTTAATAAAACTTGGTGGGTCATATTCTTTCTCTATGTTATAAGTCCATTTTTTGATTCCATTATCGTTCTCAACTAGTCTAAAGCCATTGTTTTTATAAAAATCTCTTGCAGGGATATTTTTTTTAGTAGAGATAAATTCCCCAATCAAAGTTTTTACTTTTTCCCTCTTAGCCTCTCTTAAAATATACTCAAGTAAAGTTTCTTCAATTCTTCTTCCAATTATTCTGCAACTTAGCAAAAATGTGTCTATTCTCCAATTGTTATCACCTTTCTCTACTATTGCCACCCCAGTAATGCCATTATCTCCAAACTTGTCTTCAACTTTTACTGATACAACAAGAAAATTATCGTTCATAGAAAATTGCTTGACATCGTCATCTTGATATCTTTTTGTGGTCATGTTAAACTGATTTGTTTTTTGCGTGAGTTGGGAAATTCTTGGAATAGTAAGAGAATTAGCCTTTTCAATTGTTACAACCATTTCTAATCCTTTTAAATAATCTGTGACATCTGTTGCAACTTTTTGAAATTCTTTTCTTCTTCTTTGTTCTGCATACATTCTGCCTTTTTTCTTATCCTCTTCTGTGATCTGATAGATATTGAAATCGTTTATTTCCATTAAAGTTTTAAGATAAAGAGATGAATCATCTGGCAAATCTACAACTAGTACTTCTGGCAAGGATTTTTTTATCATTTCCCTATTTAATTTGTCGTCGTCTATAAAAACTAAGCTGTCCATGCCTATGTTTAATTCATCTGCTATAGCTTTCATATTCGATATTTTATCATTCCAATTTATCTGCATTGCTGCAAAATGTTCTTCTTTTAGGACCATACAGGGGTGCTCCCTAAAAACCTTCAATGCTTCATCAATGTTGTTATTGCTATTAATTGCTAATATCACACCTCTATTAAATAATGAAAGTAGATATTTTTGGAATTGCAAAAATGGCATTCCTTCTGGTGTTAAACCAAGTTTGATTCCTTCTAAGCCATCTTCCCCAACTATTCCTCCCCATAAAGTATTATCTAAATCTAGAACAATGCATTTTTTAATAAGGGGTACTAAAGGCTTTATATAAGCAAGATACTCGTCACATAATTGAGGTATGTATTGCAGGTTTATTTTAATATCACCCAAATAATACAGCTTGTAATCCATAATATTTTGTTTTCCAATTTTTGAACAGAAAGCATCATAATCAAAAATAAATATCTGTGTATCATTTTTAAAAGCATCTCTTAATTTGCTAGTTAATGCTTCTACAGATTCTATAAAACCGAATTTTTGCTTGACTTCAAAGATGCCTAGTGGTGAATATAAAGGAACTTCAAAATTATGGAGTAATATCTTAGAAGAGCATTTTTCTTTTATTTTATTAATCAAAGATAATATTTCCTTTAACTTTTCATCCATCCATTGCTTTCTTTGTTCATCAGAGATTTGGTAAGGCAATAGATATTGCTCTGCTAAAATTGCCATGGTATCTATAAAAATAATAATTAAATCAGGATCAAATTTGTAAAGTTCACTGGCTTGATTTAGAATTTCTTGAGAATATTGGTTATAACCACAAACATAAAATTGAGGATTAATACCTAACTCGCAACATTTTACAAACAAAGTTTCTTTTACGCCATTAATAGTAAAACTCGACAATAGAGTAATTTTAATAGACTTTACGTTTTGTAACTGGATATTTTTAATTTCTTGTTCTAACTTCTTGTATAGGTTAAGATAATCTGCAATTCCCGTGATTTTTTTTGAGGAAATAATCTCTTTAATCTTCTTCATGAGTTCTCAAGCCTCGTCACAGTCGCAAACGCTATAGCTTTATTATCGCAATGCGATAGACTAATGTGCACATATAAATTATTGAGACTGTTATTGTTAATTCTAACCTTTGGCACACCATTTTTATTATTAGATATTTCCAATAATTTGTAATTGAGATTTATGCCTATGCTGCTTAGCGCTTTAAAGATTGCCTCTTTGCCAGCATATCTTGCAGCAAGATAAGAAGCAGGCTTTTTCTTAGAAAAACAATACTTTAGTTCTTTTTTTGTGAATATCTTGTTTAAAAATAACTTATTATTTATAACTTCTGGTTTATTAAACCTATCTATGCTTTCTATGTCCACTCCTATTCCAAAATTTTTAAGTCCTTTCATTATTAGCTTGCAATACTTATAATATTATATATTTTTTGATGTTTTTTTGTTTACAAATTTTATAAGTATGAAAATTATTCAATGCTAAGATAATATAAGATAACGTTCCAATCACTCATAAAACAATTCTTCTTTGCCAAGATTTTCCTTGTACCAAGCATATGTTCTTTTAATGCCTTCATCTATGCTGATTTTCGGATGCCAACCAAGCGCCTTTAATTTCTCTAGACTCGGAATTCTTTTGATGATCTCTCTTTCTTTTGCTCTTGTCTGTGGGCCAAAACCAACTATCTTTGGCTTTAGTTTCTTGCCAGAAACATCGATAATTAATTCTGCAAGTTCTTTTATTGTAATTGCATCTATATTTGCAATATTATAGGCCTCGCCTTTTGCCCCTTTTTCTCTTACTGTTTCCATTCCGCTGACAACATCTGCAATATAAGTAAAGCACCTTACTTGGCTTCCGTCACCAAAAATTTCAGGCTGTTCATTATTCAAGACTTTTTGCATAAAGATTGGTACAACCCACTCAAATCCTTGTCCTGGACCATAGACATTGAACAACCTTACTGGGTTTATATCCATTCCATACTCCTTCACATAACCATAAGCATACATCTCTGCTGTTAACTTAGAAACTCCATAAATGCTTACAGGACTTTTTTGGCTTTCTTCTTTAATCGGCAATTCTCTTGGCTCGCCATACACCTCAGAAGAAGATGTGTAAACAATCTTTTTAACATTTGTCTCGAGTGCACATCTGAAAATATTGACTGTGCCATCAATATTAACAGCTAAAGTATTCAATGGCTTTTTATCAGAATTAACAACTCCAAGTTCTGCAGCAAGATGATAAACTTGCTCACAGTCACGCATCTCCCATCTTATGTCTTCAAGAACTGATTTCCTTACAAACTCAAGCTTAGGATGAGTGAATTTAATCGGCTTAATATCAATAACCTTAACTTCATACCCTTCATTTAGAAGATGTTTAACCAAGGTGTGGCCTATAAAACCGTTGCCTCCAGTAACCATTATTTTCATTTTATTATGCTAGTGGATTTTAATTTGTTTTATATAATTATTTATTTTCAATATAGTAAATTATTGTATACTTTGATTTATATTCCATATTGTTTTCAATATTGAAATTAATTTAGTTTTTGCAAGACTATGCGAACAATCCTTTTTGTTGCTTTACCATCCCAAAACTTAGGTATTTTGCATTTAACATTAGTTCCTTTGATGAGATTGTTACAAACTTCAAGTATTTTGCTCTTGTCTGTGCTGACAAGCACATTTGTACCTTGGCTTACAGTTACAGGTCTTTCTGTGCTATTCCTTATTGTTACACAAGGTAAGCCTAAAACCGTAGTTTCTTCTTGTATGCCACCAGAGTCGGTAATAACAAATTTTGAATTGCTCATTAAGCATAAGAAATCAAGGTAACCAAGTGGTTCTGTTAGAATAATATTTTTTTTATTTTTAAAATCGTTTAACAATCTGTAACTTCTCAAATTCTTTAATGTTCTTGGATGAACAGGAAAAACAATTTTTATTTTTTGTTGTATTTTACTTAGAATGTTTAAAACATACTCTAAGGGTTTCTTGTCATCGACATTACTCGGTCTGTGCAATGTTAATACAGCATAATTATCCTTATTTAATTTTAATTTAGACAAAATTTTTGATTTTTTAGCTTTTTCTTTATGATCCAGTAAAGTGTCTATCATCACATTGCCAACAAAAAATATATTATTTTTATCAATACTCTCGTTAAGTAAATTTTTATTAGCACTTTCTTCTGTTGTAAACAAAAAATCTGATATGTGGTCTGTAAGAATTCTATTAATTTCTTCTGGCATTGTCATGTCAAAGCTCCTTAAGCCAGCTTCTACATGAGCAACTTTAATATTACATTTTTTTGCTGTTATTGCAGCAGCAAATGTTGAATTTACATCTCCAACTACTATTACAAGGTTTGGCTTTTCTTTAATTAAAACCTTTTCAAACGCAAGCATTATTTTTGCTGTTTGTGTTGCATCAGATGCCGAGCCAACCCCAAGATTGATGTCGGGTTTTGGTATTTCCAAATTATCAAAAAAAAGCTTAGACATTGT
>CAZUSQ010000034.1:0-8189 GCA_964622655.1 uncultured Methanosarcinales archaeon | reverse complement strand
GGATATTCAGATTTCCTTCAAGATTAACTTTGCCTGCAGGAATTTTGACTAACTGTTCTTTTTCCATATTTATAAAATATGGGCCCAGCGAGATTTCAACTCGCGACCCCCTGATTTCTTCCTACTTAAGAGTTTCACACCATATAGACAGGTGCTCTAAGCAGGCTGAGCTATGGGCCCAAAAAGAATGAATAAGAAAATTTAGGTTATTTAAAAAATTAATGCAATTTATATCATCTTCAACTTACCACTTACCTTATCAATTTTTTCTTCTAAATCTGGACCAATTCCTAAACAAGTAATTGTTCCTGACACTAAAACTGTTCTGCCAGCATCTGTAACTAAAGCAGTTTTTAATCCTAAATCGTCAGCTATTTGTTTATATTTCAACAATTCTTTTTCATCTTTTACTTTCAAAATCACTTTTTTTCCTCCTTCTTTTTTCCACAGCTCAACAATCTTTTTATCAGATTTCAAAGTTGCATCTACAGATGCGTGTGCAACCTGAGAACTTAATTTACCTTTCGGAAGTTTTAAATCTTCTCTAACTAGTATGACTTGTTTGTATGGCATTTAAATTTAATAAATTTTATTATTGAATATATTAGCGAGGCAAAAATCAATGGTAGAGGATTTTCGCCGAGCACTAATTATTGTTGCGAAGCAACGGATTGAATTATTTGATTTTGATTATCTTAACCTTTACTTTTAATACTTTTCTATATAGTTAATCTTTGTAATCACTCAAGCTTACTAAACAATCTTTTTATATTTCAAAAGCTTTTTGTTATATTATGCAAAGATTAGAAAGATTAAAGGAGAAAGGCACTTATTTTGAAGGCTCTGATAAAAAATACCCTGATATACAACTGCCGAAGTGGATGCAGGAGGTAGAGGAAGAAGAATAATTCTATATTTTTAACAGCTCGTCATCAAGATAGATTGTTGGATTCTTAAAAACTTGGTCAAGATGTATAATAGCATAAATATTCCCACCAAACCAGTAATTTGAACCAATTCCAATATGAGCTGTGCCTAAAGTTTTATCATCAACAATCATAGCTCCAATTATTGATGCTTTTGGGTTTAAGCCAATGCCAAGCTCGCAAATTCTTCTAACATTGCCGGGGTTTTTTGCAACTGAAGCAGCCCATTTTAAAGTGTTTTCAAGCTGCTTAGCCTCTTCTCCTCCTTCTATTTTGATTATAACCCCGTTTTCTATCGTCAGTTCTATGGGTTTTTTAATCAAAATTGTATGCTCATGGGTTCTTGAGCTTCCATCAACAACAACTTTTCCTTCAATCCTTTTTCCATTTGGAGGGGCATAAACCTCTCCAGCTGGCAAATTGCCTCCTTTACCAGCTATTGTATAGTTACCATCAGCTGCAATTGCATTTATGCCGCTTTTATTGTAAAATAAATCAGTTCCTGCTGGTGTTGTTATATGGATTTCTTTTGCTTTTTCCAATTTTTGTCTTATTATTTCATGTTGAGTTTGAAATGGCTTGTAGTTAACATCCATTGCCTTTAAAATTAAATCTATATTGCTTGTTGCTAAATCACCCAAGCTCATTGCAGAAATGAAACGATGCTGTTTTTTTGCAACCCATCTCCTGAAACTTTTACCAAGCTCTTTGATATTGCCAAGCTTGTCTGACATGTTCAAAATTATGACATTGCCTGATTTAAGCCCTGATAAATTTTTTATAACATCTTCATCAGAAACATCGCCTCTTGATTTAACATTTTGTAGAATTAATTTTGCATCTAGCTTGAGTTGCTCAGCTGCAAGATAATAAGCGCCTGACAAAACAGCTGCTGCATTTCTGTTTTCATAGCCGATATCCCCAATTATCAGCACTTTCTCATCTTTTACAGATAAGCATGGCGCAAAAACTTTCTTTAAAGAAAATGCAACCTCAGACACTAAATCATATAGTTTTTGCTCTTTAAGCCATTTCAAAGATTCAATAGTTTCCATTAGGTTTTTAGGTATAGAAGATGATTTTTAAAGGTTACTATTATGTAAAGTAAACCTATAAAGTATACACTTTTTTATTTCATCAATCCGAGACCCATGTACTGTCCCAACAATAATGGGTAGTTGAACGCGAGCATGCGAGCGTTCTCGCATGCATCTACCCCTCATATAACTGCTTTAGGAGCACAAACGGATTACTTTTAACATGCATACTTGTAAAAGTCGTTCTCGTGATTGTTGAATTATACGTTTTAATTGTATACTTAACAACTTGACTTAACATATTAGCAATATTTTTATACTTCTAAAAAAAATAAAGCATATGCAAATCTATCTCAAGGTATTGATTTTTATTATATTATTTTTAGTAGTTTTTTCATTACTTACATTTTTTATGTCAATACATCCAATGAAAATAATAACAAACCTTGTTCCTTCTGATCTAGGATTAAAATATGAAGAAATTACTTTTAAGAGTGCTGACGGTATTAAGCTAAGCGGTTGGTTTATACCAAATAACAAAGCAAAAGCAACAGTTATTGTGATGCACGGTTATCCTGCTGACAAAGCAAATCTTCTAGGAATTGCAGAATTTCTTGCTAAAGACTTCAATGTGTTTTTGTTTGATTTTAG
The DNA here is from genome assembly GCA_964622655.1 of uncultured Methanosarcinales archaeon. Classification (GTDB taxonomy): domain Archaea; phylum Nanobdellota; class Nanobdellia; order Woesearchaeales; family GW2011-AR4. Next base: position 5,575 of record CAZUSQ010000034.1, on the reverse strand, counting down.
GAGCTTTGGCAAAAGTGAAGGAAGCTATACAACAGTTGGCTATCTAGAAAAAAATGATTTATTAGGAGCAATTGAATATTTGAGAAAAGAGAAGAATATAACAAAAATTGGACTTTATGGTTTTTCATTAGGAGGAGCAGTTGCTTTGATAACTAATCATGAAAATGTAAAAGCAATTGTAACTGACAGCGCATATGCAAGGCTAAGCCATATGGTTCAGCATATGTACAGAATTTTCTTTGTCTTTAAGTATCCATTAACTTATTTGACAAAACTATATGGAATCATATTTTTAAAAATAAATGTGGATGATGTAAATCCTGTTGATAATATAAAAAATCTAAAAGTTCCTATACTAATAATTCATGCAGAGAAAGACTCCCAAATTCCAATTAATGAAGCTTACTTGTTGCACAATGCAAATAAAAAAGCTGAGCTTTGGATTGTTGAAAATGCAGAGCATGGAATGACTCATTCAATTAATCCTGAAAAATATGAGAAAAGAGTTGTAAGGTTTTTTGATGAGAATGTGAAGTAAAATTTTTGTTTTTTAGATTATTTTTGAATTTTAGAATAATGCGTTGAGAAAGATGAAAATAAATTAAAAAGTGGTAGTATGTTTACATCAAATAAAACATTCAGAAAAACTATAATGAATAATAATCAATATGCCTTCGGCAAAATCTAGGCTCGTGGGCATTAAACCCACTTCGCCAATTTATTGAAAATGACACGTCGACAACAAATAATAGAAATTCTGCAGCAAAACAAACAAACTGCACAACAGTTAACAAAATATTTTCAATGTGAATTAAGAGACATTATTGAAGATTTAGAGCATATTGAGATGTCGGTAAATCGCAAAGCGAGTTCCGATCATGCTCGAAAATCTTTGATTTTCGATAAATCAATTAAGGAAAAAGAACTGAAGACTAAGCCAGCTTATTGCAAAAGCTGTAATTTTGTTTTTAAAGAGAGGAGCAAAATAAGCAAACCAAGCAAATGTCCAAGATGCAAGAGCGAGTGGATAGAAGCTCAGATGTTTTGGATTGAATAAGTTTTATATAATGATTAGTCAATTCTTAAACTTATACGCAATTAATTGACACTATTAAATTTATAAAATCTAGACTATTTATTTGGAAAGTGGGTAAACTATCTAAACAGCAAATACTTCGCATAGAAAGGCTTGGTACAAAGGGATTAACATCTACAGAAATAGCTGATAGGGTTAATGTTGCCATATCAACCGCTTGGTTTTATAGTAGAGAGAAAAAGAGAAGAACCGAGTCTCCTTATAAATACCAAAAACGTCTTGTTAAGAAGCGTTTTGCCTCATACATTGGTTATAGGAAACATCTTATTGAAATAAGACAACGTCGACCAGAAAATCAAGAGTTATCCGACTTAGTGCAAAGAGGTCTGGAAATCACAGGCAATAGTCAAGGTTGGCTTGCTAAGGAATTAGGTGTTACAAAAGAAACTATTTCCGCGTATGAAAATGGAGAGATTATTCCGAAGAAAGGCAGACTAATAGCCTTGTATAGTATCTTCAACGTGCCAGTAGAAAAATACCCAGCATTGGATGCGTATCTTAATTGAGCAATGCCAAATTTAGAAAATTATATTAAAAGTTGAGATAATCTCATTTTTCTATGATAAAAGCAGTTATCTTTGATTTAGACAACACATTAATAGATTTCATGAAAATGAAAAGGCTTAGCTGTGATGCTGCTATTTCTGCAATGATTGATGCTGGTTTGAATGTCAATAAAGATAAAGCTATGAAGGAACTATTTGAGTTATATGATAAGTATGGCTTGGAAGAAAAAACAATTTTTCAAAAATTTCTGAAAAAATTAACAAAAAAAATAGACTATGAGAGTCTTGCTAGTGGAATAGTGGCTTATAGAAGAGTGAGAGCAGGATTTCTTGAGCCATACCCTCATGTTAGCGAAGTATTATTTGAGCTAAAGCGAAGAGGTATAATGTTAGCTATAGTTTCAGATGCTCCAAGGTTGAAAGCATGGATAAGGCTTGTTTCAATGAAAATAAATCATTTATTTGATGTTGTAGTCACTTTTGAGGATACTAAAGAGATGAAGCCAAGCACTTTGCCTTTTAAAGTTGCTTTTAAGAAGCTAAAAGTTAAGGCATCTGAATGCTTAATGGTAGGTGACAGGCCAGAAAGAGACATAAAAGGTGCTAAGAGGCTTGGAATGTTTACTTGCTTTGCTAAGTATGGCAATCCAAAAGCTAGAGCTTCTGGTGCAGATTATGAGATAAATGATATTAAGGAATTGCTGGAGATTGTAGAGTAATTCTAAACCTTAAAGTAACAAATTACGTATTAAAAAACCAAATGTCAAAAATTCCAATTATTTATTTAAATTAGTTGGAATTTTTGAGCATGTTCGAAAATTTTTAGATTACCATAGGAAATAGGCAACTACAGAGTAAAGTAGTGAAAATTTTCGACATATTTATATATAACTTGATATACAGATTACTCATAGGTGTGAAAATCCTAGATTTTATAAAAATGCGAACGAAGTGAGCACTCGAGACTTCGCAAAGCGAATGTCTCGCAAAGTGTCAACTGATTTCGCAGTTGAGGTGAATTAAATGGCAAGAGGAAGATGCATGAAATGCAGGAAAGAAGTTGAAATCAAAGATGGCAAAGAAGTCACGATGAAAAATGGGATGAGAGCAATGAAAGGTGTTTGTGGCGCTTGTGGCACAAAGGTTTTCAGGATTCTTGGAAAGGCTAAGTAAGCCTTTTTTATTTATATTTCATATACATTTCATAAATTCTATAAAAATTATATAGACAATTTATAAATATATAAACAAAACACAAAGCTTTTGGGGGTGTGTAGCTGTAAAACTCGTTTACAGTTAAAAGTATTTAATACAAAATTGCCAAAGTTGATTAATGTCAATGCAGAATACAAGAGATGCGCAAGTAAACTCTTGTAGGAACTTTGGCTAAACGTCAACAATGCAAAATTTATATCTTTGCTTGCGTAAAAGGTCTAAATAAAAGTGTTAAATTACTATAACTGACAGCTTTAAAAACTGGTTGAGCAAAAACAGCGAAAGCCCCTACCTTCTTCCAAAATATATTCTCGGTGTTCTATCTCCAAAATATATTCTCGGTGTTCTATACTCAAATTTAGAATTTATTGTGGATCCTTGTGAACTTGATAGTGAAATTATTTTTAATGGTCGACCATCTTTTCTAACATCTGCTGTTTTATCAAAGCCTACAGGTCTTTTTACAACTTGCAAACCAAGAGCTTCTTCAATCATAGCCATTTCCTTTTGATTTTTGTGACCCCTTATCCAGAATTCACACATTGTATTACCATTCCTGAAATAAGCTTCCCATAGCATTCCAAGCCTGAATTGATAAACTTCACTATAATTTCTAAACCTCCAAAATGCATCAGCTAGTGCTTTCGTGGGGTATGTTTTACTCTCAATAGACACTCCTAGCGACTCAGTTTCGGTTTCTGAGACTTGAGCAGTGGATCTTATTCTTTCTACTAAATCGTCTGGTAAATCCAAATCTTCAAAGTTGGGTCCAATATATTTCTGTCCCATTTTGATTCAATTTATTATGTATATTTTTATTTTATAGATTTATCTTCTAATTTTCGGCAATACCTTATATGCAAAAACTGCAGAAACAATGATTATTGCCCAAAACAAAATTGCACTAATAATTTTTAAAGCAAACAAAACAATATTAATAATAAGAAACAAAATAATTAGAAAAATCAAAATTCTCAAGTATTTATCTTTCATTTAAATCTAAAAATCTTTTCTTCATCCTCATAAAAATTAAGCCATCCCTTTTTTCAATTTGTTTGTGGGTGTAGATATTGCCATCTATCGTAATGTAATCTACCTTATCATTATCAGAAAAGATTGGCAATATATCCACCCCCACGTATGAATTTTATGGTTTGCTTCATATAAAAAGCTTTTGATTTATCGTATAGAAATTAGTATACTGGTGTATTTTTTTCTTTAATATTTGGAACAGTATATAAAAATAACAAACCTGCAACAAAAAATACAACTAACGATAGCAATGCAATAGAATAGTTGTAACTAACTACTAAATATCCAAAAATTACAGGTCCTAAAACCCCTGAAAATTTGTCAGTTAACTCAAAAAAACCAAAATATTCGCCAACATTATTAGCAGGTACAAGCTCAATCAGTTTTGGCCTTGATGCTGTAGCTGTCATGCCAAGTGCAATACCTCCAATGCTTCCAATAAAAATAAAACTTGTTAGGTTTGTTAATCTTAACAGTAGAACAATAACAACAATCCATAAAATACCAGCTGAAATTAAAACCTTTTTAGCGCCAATTTTATCAACCACAATACCGGATACAAAAGCACCAAATGATGCTGTTACTGCAAATAATGCATAAATAAAGAAAAAGTTCTGCACACTTAAGCCAATTGTATCTTTTCCAAAAAGAAATAAAAATATGATGATGGCATTTATAGCATCGTTATAAAAAAGCAAAGAGATCAAAAATGATATCAATCCTTTTTGGGCTTTTAATTTTGTAAATGTATTTTTAACATCTTTTAGTGAATTCATTATATGATTTTTTATCAGATGTGGCTTTGCATATTTTTTCTCTCTGATAAAGAAAAATATAACTAAAGAAAATAAAAAAAATAAAATTGCTGTGGTTATTAGCATTGCTTTAGTGCCCTGTAATGTTTCCCAGCCTATTTTTCTCAGAATAGGGTATGCAATAATTAGGCTTATGATAGTTCCAATATAGCCCATTGCAACACCAATTCCAGATACTTTGCCAATCTTATCACTTGCGCTTACTCTAGGTAAAAGCGCATGGTACATTGTAAGAGCAGCATGGTAGCAGAAATTTGCTACAAGCCCAAATAACAAAGCAGCATAAAGCCCTACAAAAGCAACTAGAAGAGTGAAAATACAACAAACTATTGTAAAAAAAATGATAAATGGCATTCTTCTCTTTATTTTGTCTGATATAGAACCTAAAATTGGAACTACAAAAGCAACAAGCAGCATAGAAATCCCAAAAACAAGTCCTATTTGAAATTCATTGCCACCTAGAAAATTTTTTATGTAAAATGGGAAAAAGAAAGTAACAAATAAAGCAGAAAAAATAGTATTTGCTAAATCGTATGATGCCCAAGCAAAGACTTGTTTGAGTTGCATAAAGTAATATATAAAACAACCCTATAAAAACTTACCTTTTGCTTTTTGCCTTTCTTTCGCTTACAAACCTTTGAGGAGGCCTTCTATAATGACGCCAGAAGTTGTCAATCTTCTGCTGATCAAACTTTCGTTGATGCATCTCCTCTTCGCTAAGCTCTGGCATTGTAACCGTCAATGAAGAAGGCTTTTCCTTTCTGAACTTTAAGTAGCGCACCCGCTTGGCGCTTACCTTCTTTGTTTTATCTTTTTTTCCCATATAATAATTATTAATCAAAACTTATATTTAAATAATGCGGAGGACAGGATTCGAACCTGCGTAGGCACTAAGCCAATAGGTCCTAAGC
>CAZUSQ010000033.1:0-8191 GCA_964622655.1 uncultured Methanosarcinales archaeon | reverse complement strand
ATCAAATCAACAAATCCTTTCTCTACAAGAGGATCTTGCTCCCAATGCTTTCTTACCTCTGTAATTTGAGTTACTCTTCTCCATCTGTGCAAGCCATCTGCGCTTCTAACTGGATTTGCTACAACAACAACATCTGTTGCCTTAAAGCTTGTTCGTGGCACTTGCAAATCATTAACAACCCTGTCAAAAACTCCATATGGGCTATCGCCATGAATAGTGCCAGCTACAACATTTGCTAAAGCACCAACTCTCATTGCCTCGTACAAAGCAAGAGCCTCTTTGCTTCTAATTTCACCTATTATTAATGCAGAATCACCCATTCTTAATGTTGTTCTTATGCCTTCATCTGCAGGAACCTCGCTTGTTCCTTTTGACAATGCAGCAGCAACTTTCATCGATTGAATATTATAGCCAAGCTTTCTCAATGCATTTGTTGGCAACTCTAAAGTATTATGAGCAATAATATTCTCACAAACAAAGCTTTCACATTCAGGAACAGAAATATCATAAACACAGTCCTCAAAATCTTGAATTACTTCTATCGATTTAACTTCATCCCAAAATATATCTGAGTTAGCAAGATTAGCTAGATTGCTTTTCAATTCGCTACTTTGCATTAATTCAACAATTTGATAAAGCTTAGTTCTTCCTATATTATTATTTCTTGCTATATAATCATTGTAATTAAAGTCTTTATACTCTTTCCTGATAGCTTTTTTAGCTTCTAAAGGAAGAGGTATTATGTCAGAAGAGTCATGTGTACTATATTTATTGCATAATTTTCCAAGCTTTTCCATTTTATATCCTTGTAAAAATCCTATACTTTTATTGAATTTTACAAAATCATTTAGTGTACTAATACTTGCATTATAAGTCCCGTCCTTTCTTAGAGTCCCTATTCTCAGATTAATACCATATATAGATAACAAAAACTGCAAATCTTTCAATAAATTAATTGAAGCAAGAGGTATAACTAATTCCTTATTTGATGGACACCCATCCCCAGAAAAAATGCCTTTTAAAACAAAAGATATTTGTTCTTTAGAAAGGTTATAGACCCATTCAGGAATCCTTTTTGTGTAAGCATCGCCTTGAAGATTGAGGCATTCTTTCATTATTACTTTAAAAGGCTTGGAATTTAGCATATAAGAAATTCCATCAGAATGCAGCTTTCTTTTCAATTTGAATGCTTCAACCACATTGTCAAATATTCTCCTGTCTTCTAAATCATTGCAAGATATTATTACGGAGTTTTTATCATAGCAACCATCTGCTATCCAAAGACCTATAAAAGTTAGAAAATCTTCTGTAAGTTCAATGCTTATAGGAATTTTTGTTATGCTATTCTTATAGGAATAGTATGTACCCTCTCCTACTTTGATTCCTAAACTGATTAAAGATGAAAGTATAGATTGGGGCAGAAATCCCTTTTTAAGCCAGTTCCTAATTGCTGATTTAGTGTACTTACCTTCTTTGCCAAAACTTTTAATTTCTTTTTTATATTCTAAAATTATTTTCCTAATAGACCCTCCATAGAAAAAAGTTTTTGGGATTTTTATTAAATGATCAAACAGATTTAGATTCTTAATTGGTTTATTGTTGATATCAATAAATCTTGGCACAGCTATATGGCTTCCTATCTTCAGCTCATTTGCCTTAACTTCTGTTATATTAGCCTCTTTGTCTAACCCAAAAAGAGAATGGTCTCCTGTCACTTTTATTGTTCTGCCTGTTCTAGTTGTTATCTTGTATATCGGCTTCTTGACTTTGTGCCTTATAAATTTGCTTACTGAGGCAAGCCTTATTTTACCCTGCTTGTCCATTGCAAAAACTTTGATATTTTCAGGATTACCTGTAACTTCATGCTCGGTTAGATTATACCATCGTCCGTATTTGTTAAATATATTGTCAACTAAAGTTCCAATTGCAGTTCTTTCTATTTTTCCATTTCTTTGAATATATAAGCTACAATCACCACTAACACTATCTTCAATTGTTATTACCCTGTATTTCCTCATTAACTCAACCAACACTGCACCAAGCAAACTAGTTTTTCCTGCGCTTCTTGTGCCTGCTATTAACAATGATCTTGCCCCATCAATTAAAAAGCTCATAATGCCAGCTGCCAATGGATTCATCATCTTGTTTTGTATAAATAATGGCAAGGTCCATGGCTTATCTCTATGTCTTCTGAATGCAAAAGCCAAACCGCTTGGATTAAGCGGCGGAGCAACAACAGCAATTCTTGCATTTGCTCCTGGAATGCTAAGCTCTGTGTCAAGAATTGGGTTTGCTTCATCTAATGGTCTGCCTGAAATAAGCCTTAGTTTTGAAGCCCATGAATCAGCTTCTGGAGTTGTAGGAACTATATTTGTCATGCAATCAGCATAATCTTGATGCACTATAAACATAGGAGTTTCTCCAAGAGGAGAATTTATTGTTATGTCTTGTACCTTCTCGTCTTGTAAAAGAACCTCTATCAATCCGAATCCAACTGTGTATCTCACAAGAATTTTAGTCATTTCATCGATTTCTGCAGATGTCAGCCTTAAATTTCTGTAATTTACAAGTTCTTCTATTAAATCAGAGCCAATATTATAGAAAACTTGTCTCATTCTCTCTGGGTCAATAAATTCTTGTCTTGTTGGCTTGTGCTCTGCCATTATCTTTCTTGCAGTATCAAGAATCTCATACTCTTCTTCGCTTAGTTTGAATTCTGGTGGTATCAAATGGTACAGATATTGCACATTATCAGGCAACTCAAAAATTGTAACTTCTGTATTTTTGCCAATTGTATAACTATCAATTTCCTCTCCTTCAGGTGGATAAGTAGCCATGAGCTTTGTAAACATAAAGTCAGGCCTTATGTCAGGTGTGAATATCCTTCTGTATACAGAACGCTCGCCTAGCTTATAGCCAGCTAAATATGGCTTTGCAGCATCAATTATCTTTGTTTTTTCCATTAAACTCATTAAATATTGAAGAACTGCAATGTATTTTTTGGCACAATTTGTATAAACTTGATCAACAGTTCTATCAATTCTTATTCTTTCATCCCTTATGGTTCTTTTCAACTCAACATAAGCTCCTATTGGGTCTCTTTTCAGCAAATCAGCTGTTATATTTTGAGTTGTTGCATACCATTGTGCAGCATACCTTGTGCATTTTGGGTCTGCAAGCAAATTTCCATAACCAAATAAATCCCTTTTTTTAGTTAATTGAGAGTAGAGCTTCGCTATTTCCTGCACCATCAAAGTTTGGTTGTAATCATATTCATAGTTTCTTTTTTGGGTATAAACAATCTTTGTTACAATTCCAACTTCTGCAATAATGTCAACAGTCCTTGACATGCACACAGGATCATCCTCCAAAGAAGGTATGTGCTGGTATTGCTCTAAGTCAATCAAAAGGATAACTTCTTCCCCTTCCCTCAAGATGTCATAGGTGAAGGGCTTTTTGGTTTCTCCAAACAATACCATTATCTCTTCGCCTCTTTTTCAAATTTATTTGATTTTTTAAATTATATCCGCCTTCGGCATATTTTGTGTTCGGCAAATTTTTACTGCCAATAAAATTTGCCTCACCTATTGATTCAATATTATAATCAACAACGGGTTACCTCCATTACAATACTTTAAGAGGTCGTTCTCGTGTTTTTTTGATTTTTATTAATGTGTTTTTTCGTTAATGAGCTTTTTTATTGCTTATTTCTTATTTGATTTTAGCATTTCTATTGCAACTTCTATTAAATGTGATTTATTTCTATATTTTTTAGTGTCATTTATTTCTTTTTCAATCCAATTAATCAATTCTTCATCAATTGTAGCGCTGATTGGCTTTTTCATCAATAAAACCTATATATTATAACATATATTATATATTATTTTCTGTAGTTTATATTAGTTTATAATATATCGAATATTTAAAGGTTGTGGTTTTATATTTTAAATAACAAAAATTAAAAATAATCAAAAAATACAATTTATCTATGCCCTTACTCAAAATCTGTGCCATTCAATTCAAAGTAAGTCCAAAATTTGACAATAATATTGTTAGAATAGAGCAATTTTTCAAAAAAGCAAATAAAAATCATTGTGATATTATTTGTTTTCCGGAGATATTTCTGACAGGACCATTAAGCAAACAAAAATACAGTCCAAAAATTCCTATAGAAGCAAAAAATTTATTTTCTAAATTATCAAAAAACTATGGCATTTACTCTATAATGGGTTCTATAATAGAAAAAATTAATAACAATTTCTACAATATAAGCTACTTATTTGACAATAAAGGGGATATTATTGGAAACTACAAAAAAAATCATCTTGTTCAAAAATCAGAAGCAAAATATCTGAAAGCTGACGATAATGTCAAAGTTTTTAAGACAAAAATAGGCAAAATTGGTATTCAAATATGCAGAGACTTGCTTTATCCTGAAATAACGAGGAAATTGATGCTGAAAAATGCAGACATTGTTTTTTGTCCTTCTTTTTGGAGTGCAAAATCCTCTTCTTATGAATGGGTTTATAATAACAAATATTTCAAAAATAAAATTCCAAAAGAGGTTGATGTTCTAGTATCTGCTCGTGCAATTGAAAGCGAGACAGTTTTTGTTTATGTTAATGCTGCTGGCAATTTTAACGCAAATGGAATAAAAGATACATTACTAGGAAGAACACAAATTGCTTTGCCATTTTATGGCACAACAGACATATTAAACCATAATAAAGAAGGTATTATAATGAAAAAAATGGACTTGAGCATCGTTAAAGATGCCAAAAAAATATATAAAATTGAAAGAGATTTGAAAGATTATTACAAATAACAAAGTTTAAATAATTAGTAATAAAAAATATAATAAAATGCCTACACAAGAGTCAACATTGCCACCACCTCCACCTAGAAAGCATGAAGGAATTCTAAAATTTGGTAAGCAGCAACAAGAAGCGCCTGATATAAGCGGGGTTACAACTGACATAAACACATTAAGCAGGCGTTTAAGACTTTTAGAAGAGGGATTTACTAACCTTAGAAGGTTCTTTCAGGTTACAGAAGAAAACATGATGGCGAAGCATAAGCATTTCTCTGCAGAGATAAAAACAATAACATCTGACATAATGGAAATAAGGAAAGAAATTCAAGAGTTAAGAGATAAGCTTCTTCTTGTAATAAAAGAACTGCAGACAACTGCAAGAAAAGAAGAAGTAAAAGTGCTTGAAAAATATATAAACTTATGGAACCCAATCAAGTTTGTAACTCAAAATGAGGTTGAGCAGATTATTAACGATGTTCTTGAGAAAAAAACAAAATAATAAAACTAAACAAAAATAACCAGAGACCCATTATCTGCTAAAGTGATGTTGGTGCATCTCATAAATTTGCTTAAACAATCAGAAACGGATTACTTTTATCACATTAACTTTTAAAAGTCTTTCTGAGATTGTTGATTTGATTATTTAAATATTGAATATTTGACACTTGAATATTACATTACAATAAATTTTATATAAGTTTAAATACTCAAGGCTAATAGAAAGGTTTAAATATGTTTATTGAAAGTTTAGCTTTGAAAGAGAGGTGCTTAGATGGCTTTCTTTAAGTTTGGAAAGAAGAAGAAAGAAGAACCTTTAGAAATGCCTATGCCTTCTCCTGAAATGCAGCCTCCAGCTCCATCTCAAGCATCGCCTATTGAACAAGTTCTTATGATGAAGCAACAGGGTTATACAAATAACCAGATTGTTCAAACATTGCAAAGCCAAGGCTATAATACAAACCAAATATTTGATGCTATAAACCAAGCAGGCTTAAGTGGAGGTTTTGAAGCAGCGCCAGAACCAGAACAGCCAGAAATTGGTATGCAAGATTATGGACAAGGGTATGAGCAGCCATATCAACAACAATCATTCCAAAGCTTTCAAGCTCCTAAAGAAATTCAACCTCCTACTTCTATAGATGAGGAAAGAATTCAAGAAGTAGCAGAAGCAATTATTGATGAAAAATGGGAGGAGCTTGTAAAGGACATAAAGAAAGTAATTGAATGGAAAGAAAAAAGTGAAGATAGAATAGCAAAACTTGAACAACAAATTATTGATTTAAGAATGAGTATAGACTCATTAACAAAAAGCATTATGAGTAAGATTTCAGCTTACGACCAAAATATTGTTGATGTAGGAACAGAGGTCAAAGCTATGGAAAAAGTGTTTCAAAAAGTTCTTCCAACATTAACTGAAAGTGTCAATAAGCTTGATAGGATGACAAAAGGCTATAAAGAGCCACAGCAGAAGAAATGAAGTTTTTAAATAAAATTTTAGAAATAAATAAAATATTTATAGTTCTTGAAGAACACTAGAAATACCCGAAATAATTTCGGAAAGCCTTTTTTCTTCTGTTCCTTCTGATGTTCTCCGCATTAATTCGGTCTCATAAACACAAACTCTAAGATAAATTTCGTCTAACAATCTCAAATCTTGTTGAATTTCTTGTGGTACTTTAAATGTTCCTGCAAGAATTGTTTCTGAACTTCTCATATCACGGTAGTGGTCCATAATAATATCTCCAAGTGTTCCTGGTTTCTGGACTATACTTTCGATAACTGATTTCGCTTTTTCAGCACAATTCGTTGGAACTTCAACAATTTTTCCCGATTTTGATTTTAATTCATATTGAAGTGTTTCCATTTGGACTACTCTATATATTTTAAATAAATAGAATTAATTTATAAATGTTTCGATTTATAACTACTATTAAATGATTACATTTCATATTTTCATTTGGCATTGGCACTATGATACTAAGACTTCTAATTAAAACAAGTTAGACTTTATATTCAAGCACTTCTACTAGCAAGCAAAGCAATTGTAAAAACAGCTATTGCCAAAACCAAGACAGTGCCAAGAAATGTTGGATGAAAAATAAGGTTTACTGTTTTTGAAAGGTCTGTTTGTGTTTCTGATGGCACTTTGACTTGCTCTCTTATCTTTATACCTGCAGAGATAACTACTATCAATATGATAAAAACCAAAAATACCCCTCTTATTGCTGGAAACGCTTCAATATTTGCTCCAAGCATTGTTGCTGCAACTGTTATTAGAACAATAAACAAAAAAACAACTGCAAGAAAAGGTGCAATATCTGCAACAATACTAGTTGCAAGTGGACTTATTAATACAAATATTGCCAACAACAAACCAATAAGTGCGTGAACAAATTTATTTTCTCCTAACACTTTTGTCCACAGCAAAACAGCGTAAACAACTAGCCATACAAACAGAAAGACAAAAATGCTTGTAAAATGCTCCAATCCTGTTACATCCAAGAATGTTGCCATCTTTTAAAGCTAAATTACTATTTCTTTCCAAAAAGCTTGTCCAAGTCTATCCCTATTCGTTTTAGCCCAAGTTTCTCTTCTTTTGGTTCGCTTGTAATCCATGCTATGATGATGCCAAAAATTAGAAGCATAACAGCAATAGCAATTGCCTCCACCCCAAACACATCCTCTAATGTTCGAACTAGCCCTTCACTCCACCACCCTGCTGCACTACCAAAAATTATAATTATTATTATTATCGATGTGAACAATATCCAGCCTGGCATAGTAAGCCCTAAAAGTACTGTATCCTGTCCAAAGACACCAATAAGGATTAATAAAGCAATGATAGCAACAAGTACAAGTGAAAGCTGTGGCAAGGCATTATTCATTATAACTACAGGGTCAGCGTTTGGTGGAAATCTTCCTGTTATGTGGGGAATCACAACAAGAGCGCCTAATATGAGAGCTACAACAACATTAAGATTTTTTTTACCTTCGCCTAATATTTTAGTTTTTTGCAGTACTGCATAAACAATAACAAAAATCAGCAAGAATGGTATCATTACGTCTGTTAAACCCCATCTTTCTAGGGTTCTAACAAAGCTTTCAAGCTGCAATGATTCTGCAACCATTTTTACACCTCTTTAACCATATTTTATTTAATTTTAATATTAGTATATAAATTTTATGAATGTTTTGCCTCTTTTGGATGCTCTTTAACTGCATATACAATAAATAAGACTATCAAAGCTAATAATATGATTGAGCCAGCTACCTCATCGCCACCTCTGCCTGTAAAATCGCCTAAGCGCTCAAGCCATGTTCTTCCATCTGGGGTTTTAATTGCGTCAAGAAAAATTCCAATAATTGCTAAAAATACAA
>CAZUSQ010000032.1:0-8443 GCA_964622655.1 uncultured Methanosarcinales archaeon | reverse complement strand
AAATTGAGTTTAGAATGACAGAAGGTTCTGACGAGTTTGTTCAATTAGAGGCTTTGCTTAGCCAGTTTGCATTAGTTGGCAATAGTTAAGATGTTAAGTGCTTGACTAAAACTTTTGTTTCTTTGTTATCTAGTACATTGTAAGCAACATTTATAGCAATAAGCTTCTCCAAATCTGCTCTAGAACTTTGTAAGTCAGCTGTGCATGTTATTGTTCTTTTTCCACCGCTAACCAAAATTACCGTTCCTTTATTTGAACTACCTAAACCGCCACACTTTGTAATTGTTAAAACTGGATCATCCGGTACTTCTATCACTTCAACTTCTACCTTATTTTCCTTTTCTCTTCTCTGCTTAGGATCTCTTGGACATCCACTATCAAAATCGCTTATAGATGTTGTTCCCAAGTTACTTTCAAATATGTCTACATTCCCACTCAAAGCAATATCAAAGCTAAAAGACAGCTTGTCTTTGCCTACAACACTCTGCCTAAAATTTTGGACTTGTACAGGGGCTGATGAGCTATAAGTAGTTCTGCTTCCAGTAGGTTTGCAAAGCGAATCATCTCTAACATTAATAAGATCTCTTAATACACATAATTTTGTATTTGATTGAGTTTCATAATGGTAACAAGCATCTGCTCTAAATGTAAGCTCTGTATTGCCTGGGAATTTTTGTGGATTAAAGTCACCGCTACTTGGAAATGTTGCAAAAGTTGTTGTTCCTTCTATAATATTACCTTCAGCATCTTTCTTTTTTGAATCTAAATCATCGTCTGGCCTTACATTTTGTAGAGCGGGAAAGTCTTGTCCAAAATCAACTGGATCAAATCCAACTAGGTTTAACAAAATATTATTTTTAACGACTTTAAATTCACCATCGTTTTTCAGCCTTACAATTGCGTTAAAGGCAAATGAGCCATCATCAGTTACTTCAGGAGGAGGGCTATCTTTCTCAAAGTTTATTGTAATGCCAGCTGTGCCGCCAATAAAAGGCGTTCTTGGAGCACCTCCTGTAGCTGCGCCGCTTGGCTTGCAAGCAGAGACTAAAAGAATTATGCAGATTAGCAATGCTATAGCATAATATTTTCTATTCATTTTGCCTCTTTTCAATTTAATTAATTTATTTTAATGTTGGTATATAAAGTTTTTGGTTTGACTTATGTGAAACCGCTTGCTTCAGGATTAACTTCACTAGGAGTAGTTTCAGTTGGAGTACTCACAGCACTTCTTCCTGCATCACTACTTCCTCCACCTAAATCACTACTTTCTTTCCTTATCTGTATCTTTTTTTCTGCAGTGTTTCTATAGATATAGTTAAACTTAATCTTTAGCGGTGTTGTGAATGCTGTCTTACTTAACTCATAATTAGTTTTTGGAAACTCGCAAATTATAAAACCTTCGCCATTTATTAATCTTATAAATCCGCTTACACCTTGTGGGCTACCATCTACAAAAGGTCTGCAAGTTATTCGTCTATTGCCAACTTGAACTTCTTCAAGTTGAACTTTATCTATATCTTCTCTTAGTAGTTTATCATCACCATATGGACTACATTTACCCAAAGAACCTGGTTTAATAACATCACCTCCCCCTACATTTTTTATCGTTATTTTAAATTGTGTTTTTGTTGCTAATGCTTCTTCATCAATTTTTGTAACAGAGATAGGGGCTCCTTGACTAGTTAATGTTAAATCCTGTACCTCACATACTTTTTTTTCCTTTGCTGTAGAATATGGATTTGGGTCTATGCATACCGATGGGCCTGCTATGGTATTATAAGTATAACATGCAGTAACCAATAAAGTTGGTTCGTATTTCTCGACATTTAGGTTTTCAGTCTTTACAGTCCCTTTAAATGTAGCAAGATCTAAGCCACCATTAGGGTTTATTGTACTTTTTCCTTCTAAAGTTTTATCATTCAAATTAAAAGACTCTGGTTTAAATTCTAATATATTTCTATCATAACCACTTAAGTAAACGTCACCAAATGGTGCACCAATATTATCTTCAGGCTGTGGAAAAGCACCTTTATTTCTTAATTCTAGAACTACATCAAAAGAATTTGTTTCAGGAGTAGCACCTTCTTCAACATGTATCTTATCTGGCGGAGCATTAGGTAAAAAACTCATAACTATACCTTCTGTTCCTGTTCTTATTTCTTCCAAAGCTTTCTTTACATCTTTTTTTCCTTTGCAACCAGAAATTGAAATTAATAAAATTAGAATGAATGCAACAATCAGTCTTTTTTTCAAGTTTATCACTCTTTAATCAAAACTTGTAGTTTTCATATATAAAACTTTTTATCTAGCGGTCTTTTGTATAAGATAATTCGCTGATATTGATTGTGTGTAGCCATAACTTAAAACTATTTTGAGAGGTGCCAAATAAGAATCTTGAGTGCCACTACGACCATCTTTTAGAAAGCACCTTACAATATCTTTTTTATCTTTCAGCTTTATATGCCCTCTTTCATTGCTGCCTTGTTTTGCTTGTAGCTGACATTCAAGTTTTTCTCCAGATAAGAACGCATCAACATAAACAATATTAAGGTTTTCATGAGTTGTATCACTCTGTGTGCAAAATTTCTGGACAACTTCTCTCTTTATTACAGTTCCTTGTCCTCTGTTTTCTACAAATATTAAAAATTGCGGTATAATATTTCCATAGCCTTCTGGGCTTTGTTGTGATTCTTGGCTTGGAAGCATTTGGATTTCTATCTTTGTGACTGCAACAGGTGCACCTTGGCCATTATTCAAAACCAAATCTTGCAGTTTACAAACCTTTTTGCCTGATCTTATATTGCTTACATCTGTATCAATGCAAATAGTACTATCTAATGTTGTTTCATATGGATAGCATAAAGTTGCAATAGCTGTTGAGCTATGGAATTCACTTTGAGGATCTACTTTTCCTGCCTTGATGTTATAACTTATCACTTCTTCTTCACCTTTTACATTAATCGTGCTTCTTCCTTCTAAATTAAAGCTAGCTGCGTTACTTCCTACTGGTTGTATTCTTCCAGCTGGTAATAATTGCACATTTTCCGTGTAGTCCTTTTCTACTCCAAGAGATAATATTGCTTTATCATTATCCTTTAAACTAGATGCTCCTTTGTTGGCTACTTTTACAATAACAGGAAATGTCTGTCCTTCAAACACTTTTTGGGGTGGAGTATTTTTAAGAAACTCTAACTTTAAGCCCTCTAAACCGACTCTTACATCTATTTCTTTAGTTGTTTTTGAGGTTTGTGTGCCGCAACCTAAGATGAATAGGATTAAGAATATTGGCACAATTGAAAATTCTTTTTTAGGTAACATATTTAAATAAACGTGTTGATTGAATTGTTGTTAATTATGGAGTTTCAGATGGAAGTTCAATTGTAACATCAATTAATTTTTCTGAAACTTGATCTTCTGTAAAAGTAAATAATGTGTATGTGTATGTTACTCCAATATCGAAAGTTTGGCTTGAGTCTGTACAAGAGTACCTTGAACTACCATCAGATTTTGGATTACATACTTCATTCTCATTTCCAAAACTCCTTTTAACTAAATAACTAACTACGTCACTACTAGGAGATTTATCCCATGTTATTTTTACACCTGTAAAAGGATTATATGTAGTTCTAATATAGGGAGGTGGAAGTGGTATCTGACCTGTTGGTCCAATTTCAATCCCAAACATATCACCTTCTGGTTTGGATTCTGTTGGGAACATTTCTTTTAATGTACTTGGATTAATAATATTTTTACCACTTATACTGCCTTTTGCTTTCTTTACCCTTTCTACATAGTCTCTATCGTATCTGTAATCACAACCCCAACCATTATAACCTCTAATAGCTGCAAAAATCCCATTATAAGATTTGTATGGTATATTTCTAAACTCCTCACTTGTTGTACATGTATCGCAAGCTTCTTTTATATTTGGGAAAGATTTATACTCTTGAGAATTTTGACAACCATTTTTGTAACTATTATATTTATCTCTTAAGATTGCTGTGCCAACTTTCATATTACAATCATTATTAAATATTGTTTTGCCGCTACAATATTTTTCTTCCAGTTTTTTTACATCTTCCCTGATTTTCTTTTGTACTTTTGGATCTTTTGAATAATATCTTATTTGCATTATTCCAACGCTAGTGCCACTGCTTATAATTCTGTTTTCTGGACATTCTATTTCTGTTGTTCCTTGACAAGTTTTAAAACTAGTTTGACCTATTTCCTTACAACAGTGTCTTAACCCACTTTCGACAGAAGCAATTGCATTTATATAATCTGTACTTAGTTCAGGGAAAGGAGTTATTTTATAAGCTTCCTCAGCACTTTTTTGTAAATCTGGTGGGATTACTTCTTGTGCTTCAATGGGTAGTTGCTCTACATTTACCGTTACAGAATTTTCAAGCAAATAATTGTATCTTGCTCTAACTCTAAAATACCTTGTTGTTATTGGTGCAGCATCTAAAACAGTTTTACTAGGCTCGAATCTACATACAAAACTTCGATGCTTATCAATATCTTTGTTTAAGTCTTTAAATTTTAGGCTACCTACATCAAGTGCATACCCTGTATACATTTCTTTAGCGGGGCCTTCTCCCTCTCCAACTTCAAATAGGAATTTACATTCGTCATTGCACTTGCTAAAAGTTGTTTGACATTCTGTAATGCAATTATTTTGAGCTTCTGTATTTGAACCATAAACATTACAGGCAATTGTACATGGGACTAAAACATGCTCTGTACATGAACCAAAACAGTCATTCAATTCATATTTCTTAAAAGGCATACTGCAAGGACATTGTAGTAGTTCTGTGGCATCCTTTGAATAACATTTTTCAAGACCTTCTTTTGGACCTAATGTAATTCCTGGTGGTGTTAATAATATTAGCTCTGTTATATTCTTTATCTTGCCATCCCATTTTGTAATTATCCTTTTATTTTTGTCTTGTATTTCTTTTCGATTTGTTAAAGTAATTCCTATTTGTGGCTTTATAGTATAACCTTCACTTACAGTTATTAAAGGCTGTCCAGTGCCCAATCCAATCTCAACAGGTCCATTTGTATGCACCGCAACTGGTTTGGTATCCTTTATACCAAATTCTTTGAAAATTACAGAGTCTATATCCTTATCTGCTGATTCCCTTGCATACGCTCTAAATCTATTTCTGTCCATAAAATAAGCTTTAAGATAAGCATCTGTACCAAAATTGTATTCTGCTGAGAATGTAATTGTATTAGCACCTTGTGTAACTACATCTTTATCTTTTGGATCTTTAGGTAAAAACGTGCATTCTGTATCAACTTCCTCTAATGTAAATATAGGGAATCTTATTTCTGGAATAATTTTATCTGCCCTAATTCTTCTGTTATCTTTTATCCTGTAACAGCTGAAATTAATAATAACTGCATCTTTGTATGTTTTGCTCTGTATTGAACCCCATACTGTTATTGGCTCATCTGTATAAAATCTTGGGTCAGCAGCTCTTATATTTGCAAAATATACTCCTAAGCTTTCATAGCGATTTTTCTCAACCGCTCCTCGGTAAAGCCCTGCTGTTGCAATGTCGAGTCGTCCTGTAATGAACTCTTGAGTTTTTCCATACAATGTTTCAATAAAAGTACTCAAATCTGCTCCTCCTTCTCTTGGAGTAAAAGTGACATTACCTGCAAAGCCTCTTGCTTCTAATGTAAGTATTAATATGATAGTAACAATGACAACAAAAGTTGTTAATGCATATATGCTCTTGGTCTTTTGATAGCAATATGTTACTGCAAACAAAACTAGAACCGGGATGAATTTTATAATTAGGATATCAGAGCCGAATAAGAAACCATATCCATAAAGGTCAAGAATAAGCATTGCCGGGATTAGAACATGCCACATCACAGGTTTGCGTTGCTCATTTGGTACTATATAAGCAAAACCAAAAACAACTATGAATATGGCATGCAAAAGAGCTTTTGGATAAAATATCCATTGATTATTGATCCAAAAAAATGTAAAAACAAATGCCATAAACAAGTAAGATGAGAAATTAGCAATTTTGTCAGTAATACCCTTTTTTTTATATATATAAAAGACAATAATTGCACCTGCTATAGCTGCTCCAATGTACAATATATTACCCAATGGTATTCCTATATTAACTACTAAAAAATCTGGAAGTATGGCTCTGGCTAGTTTGTTTGTTATGACTATAAATAAAAAACCTAGTCCAAACATTAAGTAGTCCTTTTTTAAAATATCATATATCATATTAATATACAAGAAAGCGAAAAATGTACTTGAAGTCAATATTGCAAACCAATCAGTAAGTAATACACCAGTCAAAGACCATACAAAGCCCTGGTATGGGATACCACCAAAAGGATTCGGAATTGGACCAATATAAGCGGGACTTAAATCAATTAACCATATTAGCAATGCCCAAGCAACAAAAAAGTCAGTCCAATTTTTATTCTTCCAAGCAGATTTAAAACCCCAAATTATGTATAATATAAAAATAATAGTACCAACTAATATGAAAAATCCATGGATTGGTATTTGAAGTTTGAATAAGTTTGGAAAAATGTACTTATAAAAGCCACTATACCAAAAGAGAAATATAAAAATAGCAAACGGAATAACATAACGCCAAAAAGAACGCCGTTCAGGAGAAATTGAAATATTTATTGGACTTCCTCCTTTGCCTGTTGCTTGTTCAGGAGTACTTGCGCTTTGGTCTGTAGTTTGACTTTCTTCTTTTTCTTTCTGTGCTTTTGCTGATATATCTGCAATACGCCGTTTCAAATGCTCTGGTAAAGCATCATCAGGATTTCCTATCGCCACTTAATTACCACCATTCCATAGTTTTTAATAACAACATCTAAAGAATTCTTCTCAAGCCACCTCTTCTTTTTTAGCAATTTAATGAGTTCTTTATTACAAATGCGAGCTATTGAGCGAGCCTTTGAGCTGGCGAGCGAGTCTCACGAGTGAGCCTCGCAACTCACTACGCCGTAGGCAGATTGAATTATTTCATTATTATTGTTGTAATACGTGATTGTACATGAGTTTAATGTTATTTTTACTTTTTTCTTACATAACGCATTAAATAAAATCAATTTTAAAAATGTCTAAAAATTAAACCAATTCTACTTTCAATTCAACAACGTCAATATCTTCTAAAGGCTCTAGCCTTACAAAATTGTTGCCTTCTGAAACCTTATTGTCTATATTTTTTGAAAATAAGGATTTATCAGTCTCTATTGTTTCAACATGCCCATTCACATCAAGTTTTGCTCTTTTTTTCTTATCATCGACAAACTTAATTGTAAGCACAATGTCTTTACTATTGTCTTTTATTTTTTTGAATGTGTTGCTATCAATTTCAAAAAAGTATGTTTTAACAGTAGGCTCTTTAAATTCTAATGATATTTTAATCTGCTCAACAGAGTAGCTACCTTTATTTGTCTTAAACACAATGTTGTTTTCACCTTCATTCAAAGCACTTTTTGGTATGCTTTGCTTATAAGCATCATCACATTTTGGTACTGATGAAAACAATTTTTTATTGTTAATAAAAATATCTAAAGTTCCAAGCTCATTTACATTGCTGCAGTAAGGAGTAAATTTAAGTGTAGCTTTATCCATATTTGCAAATTCTGATTCGCTTAATGTAAATATGTTGTTGCTTTCTTGCTTGCTTGTATCTGTTATATCCCCTATTATCTTTACATTCTCAAAACTATACTCATTCGTTGTCCAAAATTTAAAGCCAACAGACGAAACTGAAACCTCCAAAGAATTTGTTTTGCCAAGCAATTTTTTATTCAATTTTACAGGCTCTATAATATCACTTGTCAATTCACTTTCAAAAACAATGACATCATTAAGCTTTATTGTCAAAATACCATTTCTTTTTTTTGCTGTGAATGAAACAACAACATTATCAATATTGTCAGGGTAGTCTAGCTCAAAATCTATTTTTTTTGCTCTTTTATCAAACCAGCCACTTCTTACAATAAAAGGATTTATTCTTTCTAATTCCTTTGCATTTGTAGTTTCAACCAAAAATATGTTTGGAATGCTTTTTTCGTCTTCTAAGCCTTTTGAGGTGCTAAGAGTGCCTGGAAATACTCTTAATAAAACATTAGTCTTTTCTTCAGCAGGTGGTGTTTTTTCTCCTGTAACAAGCTTTCCTCTTTCAGCGCTAGGCAGAAATACAATATAAAGAATAATCAAGCCAGCTATAATTGCTACTAAGATTGCTGCATTCAAGCCGCCTTGAGCCTTTTTTTCCATCATTACACCTTTTTAAAAGTCAATTGTGAGCGAGTTCGCAGTGACTTGTGAGGTTCGTGAGAGACTCACTCGCCAGCTACCAAGCTCACTCGCATCTCACTATTTTACTACAATAATGTAAAGAACTTAACATAAACATATTTAAATGTTTTTATT
>CAZUSQ010000031.1:2659-8468 GCA_964622655.1 uncultured Methanosarcinales archaeon | reverse complement strand
AAAACATTTATATACATGTATATACAGAATGGAAAGTATTTATGGCTCAATAATCTGTGTTGGAGAAGATTTAGGTTATTGTATCATTATCAAAACAATAGAACGAGGTAATTAAAATGAAGTGCCCAGTATGCCAAAAAGGAAAAATGGAAAAGAAAAAAGATATTATGGAGCAGGATGGAATAGAGTTTGAAGCATATAAATGCTCAGAATGCGGAGAAGAAATAATGACTATGAAACAACTTAAAGTATTAGCAGGTAAATACAGAAAATTAAGAAGCGCTAAAGACATAACATTTGCTAAATGGGGAAATAGCATTGCAGTTAGAATTCCAAGCGACATTGCAGATGAATACAATATTTCTGCTGGGAAACATGGAACATTAACGAAAGACAAAGAAGGAATCAAAATAATCCCATCATAATAAACTACTTCTTGCCCTTTTTGTTTTCCTTGAAAGCTCAGCACTAATACATGTCGATGTAACAAAAAAATTTTTCCTTTTAAGTGGTGTCAAAGATTTATAAACTAAAATAGAAATTAAAACACTAATGGAAAAAAAGGCTGATATTTTGTTTGAAGTTTCTTGGGAAGTATGCAACAAAGTAGGGGGTATCTATACAGTTGTTAAGTCAAAAGCGGCTAAAATGGTTGAGGCTTATGGCGACAATTATTTTATGGTCGGTCCTTATTTTGCCTCAAAGGCAATTGGACAGTTTGAAGAAGAAGTGCCAAACGAGTTTTGCAAAACACCTTTTGAAGAATTAAAAAAAATTGGAATAATATGTCATTTTGGAAGATGGATTACTGAAGGCAATCCTTATGTAATACTAATAGATTTTATGAATTATAAATATAGGGTTAATGATATAAAGCGTGAGCTATGGGATTGGTACAAGGTAGATTCATTAAGGGCTCCTCCTGATTATGATGAGCCTATAGTTTGGGCTTATGCTGTTGGAGTGCTTATTGAGAAATTAGTTAATTGTATTAGTGGCAAAAAAATTGTTGCCCATTTTCATGAATGGCTTTCTGGAGTTGGCTTGCTTTATTTGAAAAAGAAAAATGTTAAAATTGCAACTGTGTTTACAACACATGCGACTGTTCTTGGAAGGGCATTGGCAAGCTCTAGTGTTGACTTGTATAATGTTTGGGACAAAATAAATCCTGATCAAGAGGTTTATAAGTATAATATTGAAGCAAAGCACCTTGTTGAGAAGAATTCTGCTTCATTTGCTGTTGTTTTTACAACAGTCAGCGAAATAACTGGAATGGAAGCATCATATTTGCTCAAAAAAAAGCCTGATATATTGCTGCCAAATGGCTTGGACATAAGCAAATTCCCTACATTTGAGGAGATTGTGATAAAACATAAGCTTCAGCGTGACAGGGTAAGGGAGTTTATGATTTACTATTTCTTTCCATACTATACTTTTGACCCAAAAGAGACATTGATTTATTTCATAGCTGGCAGATACGAATTTCATGACAAAGGCATAGACATTTACATTAAGGCGCTTGGCAGATTAAATGAAAAATTAAGGCAATTAAAAAGCAAAAAAACAATAATAGCATTTATATGGGTGCCTGCAAATTTTAGAAATATAAGACCAGAATTGCTTGAAAATAAAACACTCTACCAAGACATTAAGGATGCTTTGGAAGAAGTTATAGATGATGTAGAAAAGAATGTTATTTATTCATTTGTATCTGACAAAAAAACCACTAAGGAAAATCTATTTGATGAGGAATTCTTAACTGAAATGAAAATAAAAGTTGCAAGATTTGTGAAAAAAGGCAAGCCGCCTTTATTGACACATGATTTGTACGATGAAAATGATGTAATATTAAGAACTATTATTTCTGCTAATTTAAAAAATGAGGAACAAGATCCAGTAAAGATTGTTTACTATCCTATTTATTTGAGCGGAGCAGATGGGTTGTTGAACCTTAATTATTATGAATCGATGCAAGGCTCTCATCTTGGCATTTTTCCAAGCTATTACGAGCCATGGGGTTACACGCCATTAGAAGCAGGTGCATTAGGTGTTTCGTCTGTTACAACAGATTTAGCTGGCTTTGGAAGGTATTTTTGCGCAGAATGCATGCAAGGCGAAACACCTGGAATTTTTGTTTTGAAAAGGCTAAATAGAAACGATGACGATGTAGTGAACCAATTAGTTGATGTTATGTTCAATTTTGCAAATCTCTCAAAAGAAGATAGAATCGCTAATAAGGTGCAAGCGAGAAAAGTTGCATCTATGGCTGATTGGAAGATTTTTATAAATAATTATATTGAGGCGCATAATTTAGCAGTTGATAAAGTTTATAGATGATGTTGGGGGACTATGGAAATAATACACAATTTGGGGATTTTAAGTATAAAAAAGAATACCGAGGAGAATGTTGGCTTTTTATTGACGAATAGGAGAGGAAGTTATTGTAGTTTTTTTAATCTGCCATCCTCAAGATATCAAGGTTTGTTCTACTTTGATGAAAAGGCAATGAGTATGTATAAATTTATTGAAGATATTGAAATTGTTGGAAATAATAATATTTTTAATCTAAAAAATGGTTTTTATTTTATTGAAAGAAGAAAAGATAATGTAGTTGAGACTCTTTTAATGCCTAAAAACTTTAATTCATTAATTTATGAATTAAGCGATAATAATGAAATTGATTTGATGTTGGATTGTAAAGAGTCGTACGATAACAGGGAATTTGGAAGATATTATGAAATTTCTGAAGAACAGGGTTGTATAGTTATAAAATTTACAAAAAAAACTGATAGAAGAGAAGATTCTAGCGATGGAGTTGAAGAGTTTAATTTGTATTTAGCGATTAAAAGTGATAAAAATGTATATAATAAAAATGACAAATGGGTTGAAAGACATTATTCTTATGACGAAGAAAGAAATTCATTTCCATTCAAAAGATTTGTTTACAATGCATTAAGATTAAAAGGTGCAAAATTTATTTTTTCAATGTCAAAAGACAAGAATGATGCAATAAAAGAATGTAAATATATTTTTGAGAACATTGCTGAAACAAAAAACAATGAAAAACAAGGTTTTTTTGCTAATGTAATTGAAAATGAATCAATAAAAAAAACACTTAAAAATAATAATATTAGTAAAGAAATAAAAGTTGCATATGTAAATGCCGTCCATTCTTTAAACAATTTAATTGTTGATAGCAATAATTATGGTATCTTTGCGGGATTACCATGGTTCTTTCAGTTTTGGGCTAGGGATTTGTTAATTTCATTAAAAGCATTGTCAAAAATTGAGGATAGAATTTCCAAAAAGCTACTTTTCAGATATTTGAATAAAATAAACAATGATGGCAGATTATCAAATTTAATTGGAAAGCATAAATCAATAAATTTGGGAAATGCTGATGCTCATGGGTGGCTTTTTTTTAGATGTAAAGGAATGATTGATAAAATTAACAAAAATAAAGACATTATAAACTCAATAAAAAAATAAATAATAATAATTAAGCAAAATAAAAATTCTAATTCTGAGAAGATTAAAGAATATTTGAAGAAATGCAATTCAATAATAAATAAAAAAGAAAATGAATATAATAAACTAATTTACGAAATTGAAAGCTCTCTTGAGAAATCTTTGAATGGATTATTAAAATTACGCACAAGAGATAATTTCGAGATTAATGACAAATTAGAGACTTGGATGGACACTGAGTTTGGAAATGATACCAGAGAAGGTGTTAGAATAGAAATACAAGCATTAAGATTGAATATGTACAAATTGATGTTTGAATTAACTCAAAACCATAAATATAAAGTGCTTGAGAATTTGTTAAAAAATAAAGTTAGAGAAAAATTTTGGAATGGGAAAATTCTTGCTGACGGTTTAAATGATTTCACAATCAGACCAAATACTTTTATTGCAGCTTATACTTATCCTGAATTATTATTAAATAAAGAATGGGAAATGTGTTTTGATAACGCACTAAAAGTTCTTTGGCTAAACTGGGGTGGATTATCAACAATAGATAAAAATCATCCATTATACACAGATACTAGCACTGGCGAAAATCCAAAAAGTTATCACAGAGGTGATTCTTGGTTTTGGATAAATAATTTAAGTGCAATTGTGTTAAATAAAATCAATAAAATAAAATTTAAAAAACAAATTCAAAAAATAATTGAAGCAAGCGCAGAAGAAATCCTTTGGAAAGGGTGTGTTGGATGCCATGCAGAATTAAGCTCTGCGAAAAGTTTGGAAAGTAAAGGATGTTTTAATCAAGCATGGAGTGATGCGATGTTTATTGAGATGGTGGATGAGGTGTTTGGTTAAGCTATATGAATAGAAGTTCACTTGGATGAGAGAAAAGCTTTTCTGGCTTAAATTCTTCCCTTAATTTTCCTATCAGTTTCATATCCATGTTTCCTATAACTCCTTGGTCGTATAGCGAATTGTAAAATACTTGACCTGCTATTTTAAGTCCATTGGCATATCGCTGTACATAGTTGTATTTTATAAGTGATTGATCTAAGAATAAGCCTTGATACTCATAACTATCCGTTATAAGTTGTATTAATTTAAGATACAAAAAAACATTAAATTTTCCGTTCGAATCATTAAACATTTCTACAGGGAAATTCGGTATGCCTTCATAATACAATCGCGCTCTAACATAATAGCTTCTTTTAATCTTGTTAATTAGAATTTTTTCTTGAACATCGTATAATTCAGGCTTAGGATGAATCTTATTTAGATGTGGTTCACGTGCATAAATATCAAAAAACGTTCTATCAAAGATGTATACTTCACTTGGAGTACCTTGCCCTATCTTAGCCAGTTCTGTTGGAATAGTATCTGCCACACCTTTTTGTGGAGGAACATATTTGTGCATCAACTTTAATTTTTGTAATATTTCAGGTGTAACGAATCGAACAGATAGAACGTAATTTGGTTTTGAATCAGAAGTAATTTGGTCTATATATTCTTGTTTTTTATTATCATCACCCATTAATGCTTCTAAATAACTAATTTTCCTTTGAGCAAAAGCAGTACTTGGCATCGATGGTGATATAGCAAATGCTCCAGAACCTACTAAAAATTCCCTTCTTGTTAATAAGGCTTCTAACATTTCAACTCCTCAACCCAGCAACAAACAAAGCTTGTGACCAAGCTAATGGACAGTTTTCATTATGTTTATTTCCATCGGCATAGTACAGCTCTGGAAGTTCACCTTTTTCGTTCATAGCTTCCATTGTCTTTCTCATATAGAAAGCGTATTTGTCAGGCTTATTTAATTGCTTGTAAATTATAGCAAGCCAAGGCAATCCTTTTGTCCATTGAGCTTCTCCATTCTTGTAATTATATTTATCACCAATATATCTTATAATACCTTTTTCTTTAACTAATTTTTCCTCAACATTTTTTAAAATAATCTCTCTTTGTTCTGGTGTTACAATATTGTATGGGTAAATTAATGAAAGCAGAGTCATATCAACTTCTTTTGTTTCTGATTCCCTTGGCAACAATTTGTTCAATGCTTCTTCGCCTTTTAAAATCAATTCATTAGGAACATCCACAATCTTACTTATCTTCTTTAACCCAGCAACACAAGCGCCAATTGAAGAAGCGTGGATTTCTTCATTCTCCTCCCACATTCCATTGTCTTTATCATGCCAATACTCTATGCTTTGCAAGTAATAAACAAGCTTTTGCAGAATTCTTAAGTCATTTTGATTTCTGACAATTTTGATTCCTTTCTCTTCTAAATCACCTATCTTAAACAATAAAGCCCCAATTGCATCATTCTGCTTGTTGC
>CAZUSQ010000031.1:0-2649 GCA_964622655.1 uncultured Methanosarcinales archaeon | reverse complement strand
ATATTTCTTCCATTGTAATTGGGTCGTATCTTGCATGAATATACTGGTAATGATATTTTGGCTTTTCTCTTATAGCCCAGTCTATTTTATACTCATGTTTTAGAAGAACATCAAGCAAAGCCCTCAAAGTTTTTCTTACAATGCTGTATTTCTGAGCAGCTTCTAACCCAATTGCTGTGTAAATATTGTCCCTAATCCAAGCTAAATTGTAGCCAGTCTTGGCAGTCATTCTGCTGGCAGCAAAAAGGCCTGTTGGATACTGCATTTTCCTCAAAATTTGAAGGGATTGTTGGAGCATTTTTGGTTACTTAGAAAACTTTCTATATAAAGGCTTTACTTGGTCGATAGCAAGTAATTCAGGGTATTTTGCTCTAATTTCATCTAACTGACCAGTCATAAGTCGATACTCTTCTGGTGTTAGTAATTTAGGATCTATTTTATTATAAGCTCTTTGGACTACCCTTGTCACAAAACCAAAAATTGTCCATGCGTAACCACGTTTAGTCTCATCTATTTTTCCTTGAAGTAAGGTGATTGGTTCAACTTTTTCAGTTTTCATAATAGCTGTAAGTTCTTTAACGTATCCTCTAGCTTCTCTCACGAAAAGGAATATCTCAGGGTTAATCCTATTAAAGTTATTTGAATTAATTTCGGAGCCGTTTCTTAACATAATTCCTGAATAATTATCTTTTGCATGCTCAAACTCGTGTTCAAGAAAAGCTTTTAGAATGTCCTCAGTAACATAAACTGGAATCTCTTTACCACTTATTTTGACTCGTTGAGTTCTAAAAATATCGGGAAAAACCACAATATCAGACCTAACTGCACTTCCAAATCTGGAAGAGTCGTATGCAGTTAGTATATCAGATTGTCGCGCAATTTCTTTATCTGTCTCAGTCGTTGGAGGGTACTGTTGAAAATATGATTCTCTAGTTCTAAAGTATCTTACATCTTTTATATATGTTCTAATTTGGTCCTCGCCAAACATATCTATCAAAAGTTCCATTATATATTTGGCACTTAACTCTGGTCTAGTAGCCGCTTCCTCAAGAGTTATCCTTCTTTTTTTTATTGGAGCTGCTGCAGAATTGGTTCCTAAAACTATTTCATCAAGCCCTGTAGCTACTGCAATTCCTGTAGTTCCTGCTCCAGCTAAAAATTGCCTTCTTGAAAGCATCTTATCCCAAAATTAAAACAAAATAGAGTCTTATTATAGAAAATATCCCTTTATAAACCTTTCTATTCTGTCACTACTAAAAAGTTAGAATAAATCCAAAAAGTTTAAAAATGATTATGTTTATACTATAATAAAATGTCACTATTACAGAGAATTTTGCATCCAACAGTAGAACAATATGCTAAGTGGGCTAAAGACATGGCGATTAGAAAAGTAGAAATCCGTATTGTTAGGTTTGACGCCAAAGATGGCTATCACACATTTGTTGGGTTACCAAAAGATAGAACAATTATAAGACCATTTAAATACTCCGAACACATTGATACTTCTAGAACAGTGCTCAGCAGGGCAGAGATTGAAAGATTAGTTTTAAGTGAAGCTTTAGAGATAGCAGAAAAATTACGAAGTCAAGGTTTAGAAGCTACAATCAATGGAAATACAATTGACGAAACAAGATTTGCACTTGGTTTGTATCCATATTGAATACCTAAAACAAGTACAATTATATTTTAATTAAACTAAGTTACAGTATAATAAACCCTTCTGTTATCTTTGCCTTTGTTCTCAGCTTTAACAAACTCTATTGTGCCTATTTCTGCCAAGCTTTTTACATGAGTGCCGCCATCTGCTTGCAAATCAACGTTTGGAATTTCAACAATTCTTAGCTCAGCAACATCTGGCGGTAAAGCTCCAGCAAGCTTAACTACTCCAGGAATCTTCATTGCTTCTTCTCTAGGCAGAGAATATACTTTAACAGGAAGATCTTGCTTTATGAGTTCATTAGCCACTCCTATATACTCAAGTATCTTTTCTCTATCAAAATTTTCCATATTAAAGTCAATTCTTGTTTTCTCTTCGTCTATTTGATTACCAGTTATCAAAGCGCCCATTTTATTGTGGAAAATAGAACTTACAAGATGTGCAGCAGTATGCATTCTCATGAACTTATACCTTCTGTCCCAGTTAATCTTGCCCATAATTTTATCACCAACTTTTAGTCCTGGCTTAGAAACTTCGTGGCTTATCTGTCCAGAGAACTTGCCAACATAAACAACAGGATACTCTTCACCATTGCAAATCATAGAGCCTGTGTCATGAGGCTGACCTCCGCCGGATGGGTAAAAAGCACTTCTATCCAGAACTATAAACTTATCATCTTTAACACTTTCAACAACTGCTTCAAACTCTTTCAAGTAAGAGTCATTCATATATAGTGCTTTTTCCATTTGTTAAATGTAAAAAAGAAATAAGAAAATAAATAAAAATTTAATCTTTTGCCAATGATTGAATAGCTTTTAATGCAACTACTATTGCAGCTGGTGTTACAAAAACAGCAATGTTCTGGACAATATCCTGCAAATAGCCTCCAATGACTGGGATTATTGCAAGACTGCCTGCTGCAGTTCCTGTTATAAGCAAAGCTGCTGCTGCTACCAAGAATGGTGTAGTTTCTTTTTCAGTAACGTTCAAAA
>CAZUSQ010000030.1:986-8574 GCA_964622655.1 uncultured Methanosarcinales archaeon | reverse complement strand
CTGCTTCCCGTTTTCTCCTTATCTCGCCTACAAGAATCCTGTCCGGCCTCATCCTTAATGAATTGACAAGCAAGTCAAGCATTGATATCTCTCCTTTGCCTTCTGGATTTGGCAGTCTTGTAAGCATTGGAATCCAATGCAAGAATTTTGGCAATTGAATTTCCCTAGTGTCTTCTATGCTAATGATTCTTTGATTTGGAGGAAAGAAATTTGCAACAACGTTAAGCATAGATGTCTTTCCAGTTGCAGTGCCTCCGCTAATTAATGTTGAGAGTTCGTATTGAACACCAAGCCATATTAATGCTGCTGCGTCTGCTGAAATTGTGTTATCTTTTATGAAATCAGTAATTGTCCATGGTTTGGCTGCAAATTTTCTTAGTGTTATTGTGTTGCCCTCAATAGAAATAGGCTCAAGAGTTGCATTTACTCTGTCACCTCCTTTGAGGTTAGCATCCATCAAAGGCTCTAGAATTGTCAGTTGTCTTCCAACTCTTCTTCCAATCATTGTAGCATAATGCCTAATTTGGTCTTCACTTGCAAGCATTATGTTTGTCTTTAGCCACCCAAATTTTACATGATAAACCCAGACAGGATCGTCAGCACTATTAATCGCTATTTCCTCAAGGTTTATGTCGTCCATCAAAATTTCAATGCTTCCAAGGCCTAGGCTTCTTTGTATTAGATATGATTTGAGAAAATTTGCTGTTGTTTCGTCAGCATCAGGGAAATGCTTGTTAACCAATGTTGTTATAGCTTCCATAAACCTTTGTTCAATTACGCCTGTATCTTTTGTAGTCAAAATATCGACCATGCCTAGGCTTACTTGAGCAGTCAGCTCTTCTCTTATTTTCTCAAGAATTATTTCCGTATGCTTACTTATGCTTGAAATTGAAACATCATATATTGGCACAAACTCACCCTTTTTTTTGTAAATTTTTATAGTGATTGGTATGTTATCAGAAATAAAGTTATATGTGGCAAGAAGCTTTAAGTCTTCTTTCTTAGGAATGGATATGCTTACTTTTGGTTTTCTGATTTCTTCTTTATTTTTACTTTCTTGCAAAGCAATTGGAGCAAGACCTGTTATTTGTACTTCGCCTTGTACTTTTTCTTTTTCTGAATGCTGACTTTTTAACTCATCCCTTTTTAGACTAAATCGTTTCAACAAAATATACACCTCTTTTTTAATCAAGATTAAAAAACATTAATTTTTATTTCTTAAAAACTGAGCTAAATTCTTTAAGTTCTGTTTCAAATTGTGCTTTCTTTTTATCAACCTCATTAAACTTCTTCTCTAATTCAATCATTTGCTTGCCTACATCTCCGCTTTTTGCAGTTAATTGAAATGACTTAGCTTTTTTTATCAGTTCTATGAGACTCTTTTCTAGATCATCTCTATCCTTGTTTATTTTATCAACCAAATTTACAACAGCAAGTTTCTTGTCAAAAAATTCCTTGACTTTTTTTGTTATTTCCCTAACATTTGTAACACTTTTCTGTTTCTGGGATATTTTTTTTACAATTTTATCCTGTAGCTCTAGCACTTTTCTTTCCTGCTCCTTGCTTTTCTCCAACAAAGGATCTATAATTGATTTCTCCTCTTCTACACGCTGATTTATCTCGTCAATAAGCACGCTTAATTTTTCTATGTGCAGCTCTGAATTTTTTATTGCTGTATCTTCATCAGAAATTTTCTTTTCTATTAAATTTATCATAGTTTTTAACTCTATCAATTTCTGGCTTAGAATCTTTTCGCTTTCTTCTATTGAAATGGCTTCTGTCTTTTCTTTAGCTAATTCTTCCCTTTCCTTTTTGACATCAGCAATCAATTCTTGGTATTTTCTTTGCTCCCTTATAACCTGTTTTGTCAATTCCTCAATCTTTAGCTTTGCTTCATTTTTTTGCTCCTCAACCTGTTTTTGCAGTTCTTCCCTTAATTGCTGGTAGCGCTCTAGCTCTCTTAAGTCTTCCCTTACAGTATCAAGCTCCATTCCAAGCTCTTGCTTCAATTTGTCAAATTCACTCTTTACTTTTCTTAATTCCTCAGCTTGTTTTTCAAGAAAGCTTAAGCTTACCTCTGCTTTTCTGATAAATACTTCTTTTTTGCTTGTGAATTCTTTTGCTTTTGCCTCAATTTCTTTTTTTGTTAATTTTCTGTCAACAAGGTAAGGCTTTGTAAGCTTGTACTCAACACTTATTATCCCTTCTTCCTCAAGAAAATCAACCCATTCTTGAATTACAGTTGTGCTTACTCCAAGCTCTTTTGCAGCATCCTGCAAAGCAATTCTTCCTCTTTCTTTGATGATATTGACTAATTTATCAACTCCAGTTTCTATAACACTGCTTGCTATTTCCATCTTGGTAAATTTTTAAATTCTACCTTTAAAAATGTTATGTTTTTGTTTAATGACTACAATTCTTTGACTTTCAAACTATTCTTTAGTAATAACAACCAAAAATTTTAAATATTAGTTTGAATTTTAAGTTGTTTGGTGGTAAAAGTTAAATTAAAGAAAATACATCTTATCTTGGTAATTCTGGTTTTACTTATATTTTTGATAGGTATGATTGAAATAGTTGAAGCAAAACATAAAAGCAAAAAATCAAATAATAAAAGTAAAACAACAAAAACTTCTAATGTAAATACTAAGTCTAGTGGTAATAACGCTGTATAAACTTCTGCTACAACTAAAGCTTCTGGACAAGGTACTAGCACAAGTACAACAACTACAAGTACAGCTCCTTTCATAACAGGCTTTGGCCCACTTGAGCATTCAGCAACAGATGCAAATATTTCTTGTGTTAATTCTAGCGTAAATGCAGTTAACTTGTTAGAAACATCGTTTAAAAATCTAACATTAAAAAATCTTGGTTGTCCTAAAAATGGATATGTAAGCGATAGTTGTAATGCCGCTATTCACAGATATTGTCAAACTAAAAATTATGTAACAGGCTTTGGTCCAGTTGAGCATTCTGCAGATATTGCCTTAGTTGCATGTACAAACTCAGTTACTATGTTCGGTACAGTACCATTTACAGGAGCTGGTTCTTTAAATGAGCAACATAGTGGTTGTACTGTTAGCAATCCAGTAAGTGATAGCTGTAATGCCGCTATTCACAGATATTGTCAAACTAAAACTCCCCCTCCAAGTGGAACAATAAAACTCCAGGCAACACTTGATAGTAGCGCTTGGTCTGGGGTTATTGAAGGGAAATTTGATGCAGCTGGCTATGGCTCTTTTGGACCCTATAATTGGGCAGTTCCTTTAACAGCGCCAGGACTTCCTTTGACTACTTATACCTTTTATTATGTTAGTGGTGGTCCAAGTGGTGCTGACTTTCAAGGAGTCACACCATCTGCAACTCAAACTTTAACAGAGGGCGGAACAATTACCTTCTCTTATGATTTTGTAACCAACCATCCTCCAACTGTAACTATGAATAGTCCTCCAAACGATATAACTATTGAGACTGGTCAGAGTGTTACTTTTGCTTCTACAGCCAGTGACCCAGATGGAGACCCACTAACCTTTGATTGGGTTATAACTACAATATCTGGCACGTGCCCAAATATACCAGATGTTGAAGATCCTGGAGCGATTACTTTTAACAATGCTGCAACTTGTGATGTTAAAGTAACTGTAAGTGACGGTAAAGGTGGTACTGCTTCAAGTGCAACAGTAAGAATAACAGTTGGTGGAGGCGGTGGATAAATAAACTTTTAATTATATAGTCGCATTCCTCACCTGATAAACATCAAGATGTTCTCCTTTGCTAGGACCAGGAGCAGGAAGTGTTCCGTCTATCTTAAACCATTCAGGGGTGTTATTAATTCTAAAATTTGTTGTTGATTTTGTCCCAAAATAAACAGAATCGACTATGCTTCTGTCCTTAAGAGTTAAGCCTTGTTGCTGGAATTTATCTAAATTAACAAGACTTTCGATTCCATATGTGGAATTGCCAAGATTGCCTTCAAACCTCATCAAAAAGTTAGGGCTGTCATTATGAGCAATATACCAAGAATTATTCATATGCAACAATAAATTATCAACTTTCCCATTTACAACAAAATTTGTTATGTTTGATATTTTTATAATATTTGTAACTCTTCCTTTGCTATTGACAATATATAGAGGATCTTCAAATCCAATAATGCTTATTCTTTGTGTTAAATATCTATCTCTAATCCAATAGCTTGTATTTCTTTTATCCCTTATATCTAAGCTTATATTTAATCCAACACTTACACTCCAAGGATCACTTTGGTTTAGTTTAACATCATTTATTTTAAAATTAAACTTTATATCAACTTTATCAGCCTCTGCTGAAATTTTATTAGCCCAATCTGTAAAAGTAGAATCTTTCATCAAGCTTAAAGGCTGTTGATTAATTGTACCATTAAGAAAAGACTCCTTAAATCTCTCATTTACACTATCAATAAATGTACCATTTGTTGCAATAAATTGGTTAAAACTTAGCAAGGTTCTAAATCCAGCAATATTAGCGCCTTTATTTATATCTTTTTCAACATCTTTAATGAAAAAATTTACTGTTTCTATTCTAGTTTGAATAACTTCCATTTTATCGCTTAACCTATAACTGCTGTAAGCACTATAAGTAGCAATTATAACTGCAGTTAATGCAATTGCAGCCATTGTGTAAAAAATACCTCTTTTTTTGAACATATTAAATTTATTTTAATTTTTTATCACAAATACCCAACAGTTTGGATACCATCTTATTGACATGTTCTTTGTTCCTATTTACATAAGAAGGTTCAATAAATACTCCATAATAAACTATATTGTTTCTTAATTTTCTTAACTGATCTAGTAAGCTTATATCCAAATTAGAAAAATCAACCTTAAAATTTAATCTTAAATATTCAATTAAATCTTTATGACTTAATGTTTTATATCCATCTATAAATAGAATGGCTGTTATTAGTTCTTTGGCAACTTCATAATAACCTTCCACGATCAAAGAGCTTTCTTTTTCTTCATTAAAAGTTTTAACTTTTTCATATCTTAATTTAGCTAAGCTTCTTGCTCTTTCTTTGTCAGGTTGTATTTTTGTTAGACTTTCCATCTTAGAAATCCGCTTAAATTTATGCCATTTAATATATTATTTTGCAGTTCCTTAGGCAACTTGTTAATGTTTTCTGAAAAGAATAGCTGGATTTTTCTGTTTAGCTTTTTTTCATATTTTCGTAGCTCAATCTTTTTCTCTTTTGCTATAAGAAATATGTCAATGTCACTTCTTTCGTTATCTTCACCTCTTGCATACGAGCCAAATAAAATTATAGCATCTGGAGTTGTTTTATTTTCAAGCTCTTCGATAATACCAGATTCTTTTAAATTTATCATGTTTAATATTTTTTTATAAAATCTGAAATTTTTGTCGTTAAAGTTAGCTTTATAGGCATTATAAACTCCAATCTTTTCTTTATTTATTAGATTAAACTTTTCAAGTTCTTTAAGGTGAATCTTTATTGAAGTATGAGCTAGTTTAATTTCTCTTGAAAGTTCCCTTACCTGATAAGATTTTGTAGGATTTTTTGCAAATTCGGTAAAAACCCTCCAAATGCTACATTTTTGTATCATGTGATACATAAATATAACATCTGATATATAAATGTATCGGTTATTTTAAAGCTACTCCCACACCCTTATTTCTATAATAGCAGGCCCCCACAAAGAAGGAACTTTAAATTTCTATCTTAGATTTTTCAATAATTTTGTAAATTTTAACTTTTTAATTTTGTTAAATAAATTCTCATCAGCAGTTACAAAATTATAATCTAATTCTTTAGCCAAAGCTATAAAATAAGCATCGTAAAATGTTATATCAAATTCAAAAGCTACTTCAATGGTAGATGCTATAATGTCTTTAGTTGGCACAACTATGTTTATACCTATATCAATCAAACTATTAACAGCGTTAGCAACATCTTTGCTGTTCAATTTTTTATTAAATCTTAAAGCATTTGCTATTTCATAAAGTTGCAAATCAGGTACTGTAATATCCACATTACCTTCAATAAAACCTTCTCTAAATTTTAATGCTAAATCTGTATTCTCTTCCTCAGAAAACCATTTTATAACAACAGAACTATCTAAAACATAACTCCCAATCAAATCACTCTTTTTTCTCTCCATCTTCTAATCTCTGTAGAACCATCCCAAAATCCTATTTTTGATCTTATTAAATCTTGTACTTTTACCGCTTCTTTAACTCTAGACTCCTCTCTAAATCTAGCACCAACTATGAGTTCTAATCTTTTCTGGAAAACATGTAGTTCATTTACTTTTTGTACCATACAATAATTTAAAAGGTTCTTCCTTAAAAATTTATCTATTTTACTCCCACACCCTTATTTCTAATATAGCAGGCCCCCACAAAGAAGGAACTTTTGAGATTGTTAATGTGTTGACATTCAGATTGTTTTCATTTATGTTAACCTCAAGCTTACCATCTTTATCTATATCTAAATTGCTGAATAATTGAAAAACAGCATTATCTAATGCATCATTTACATCATAAGTTTTTGTAGAGAAGCTACAAATGTCTGCTCCATTGTAGTTTGAAGGAACTTTTATTGTTGTTGCCGTTCCATCTTCAAAGCTAACAGTCCAAGAGCAACCATACGATTTAGCAACAACACTACTGTAGTCTGCAAACCCATTTAGCAATAAGGTATAAATAACTCTATTATCACTTGAGCCACCTGTTGAAGCTGTTGAATTTATGCCAGTGCTTATAGTAATGCTGTTGCTTCCTTCATTTACATTGCTAACAGGAATATTTACTGCAAATGGATCACCTAAGATTTGATAATCATTTCCATAATCACTTAATCTATAAATTGTATTTCCATTTACAATTAAATTATCTGTCCATTTGCTCCCAGAATAGGATGTTACTCTCGCATCTAAAGCAGATGTATTAGCATAAATTGTCAAAGTGCCTGATGAAATATTATTACCAAATCTGTCAGTTTCAAAGCCAAGAGGTATTTTGTTGAATTGAATTTCAGGTGCAGAATAATTGAATTCAATATATGAATTGGGATAAAGGATAGATCTTGTTAATGTCCCTGATGTGTTTATTAACTGCCCTGAATATGTTATATTTAAAATATTTTTTGCTAATTGGTTATAAATTTTAGTTAATTCATTTGCATCTGAACTTGCAAAAAATGAGCCTTTACCACAATTTGCAATCTGAATTAAAGTTTGGTTACCAATAGAACATGTACTAACAGGTCCAAATCCTATAGAATAAACTGTTGCACCAGTTGTATTGAAAAGTCTGCAAGCATCATCAATAGCATTGCTTGAAGCAGTATCACTTGTCCAATCACCGCAGTTTTGATTTACACATCCAGTTTGAGCTCCGCCATAGCAATAATTATCACTACAAATACAAGTAATACCACAGCATGCGTTACCAGGGCATTTTCTAGGAATACAACCTGTTGTTACATCCAAATTACCAGGGTCACATTGAATGTTTGCTACACCATCAGTCATAACAATAACAAATTTTTTTCTTGAAGGATCGCTTTGGCTTTGTAGCATAGATTTAG
>CAZUSQ010000030.1:0-976 GCA_964622655.1 uncultured Methanosarcinales archaeon | reverse complement strand
TAACCATCAATCTGAGTTTTCAAACTTACATTATCAGAACTTAAATTATGAGTAGACTGAATTATGGTGCTAGTTGCTGTTGGGATAGAGCTAGGTATACCACTATAAGCCACTAAACCAACTCTATTTGTTGTATTTCCACTTGAAGTATTTAGTATAACATCAAGAAATTGCTTATCAAGACATTTTGCCAAGCTAATTCTTTTTGTATCTGGATTATTCAAGTTAGGATCATCGCAAACCCTATCAACACCTGTAGTATCGCTATCAAGTCTCCAATTCATGCTACCAGAAATATCTGTAATTAAAATAACATCTATATTTGTTAAGGGTATTGTTGCATTTGTTATCCCCATCCTCAAAGGCACAGTTTTTTGATTAAACAAATTATAATCAATAAGTGTTTTTAATGTTGAATTGCTTAAAGTAACTGTCTTAGCACCATTTGGATTTTCTTCATATATTGTTGTATTTCCAAGTTTTAAAAATGTTGTATAGTTGCTTGAGTAATTTAAGAATACAAGCATATTGTTTACAGTGCTTGGAACATAAACTGAAGAGTACAAATTAATAATTCCATCAATGCCTGGAAACATATATTTTTCATAGCCTGGAGTTTGTGTATCGTTATAAGAAGAAGTAATATAAGTAACTCTTAAAAAACCACCTGCAATATAGCTGTTGCCTGAAATGAAATTTATGTTTACTGTATTTTCTCCTGGTCTAAAATTGGCTAAATAAGCATTGCTAATGTTCCATTTGTCAGCGAGCATATTGCCTCCTCCAGCAGAGCCTTTAATATAGCTGCCTGAAAAAAATCCATTAATGTAAAGATCAAAATTCCCACCAGCATCAACCTCAAGGTAAGAGCTGTTGAAAGAAATAACATCTTTTGGCAGAATTAATTTTTTAGTCAAATTGCCGTCTCCTTCATAACCTCCAAAATAAGCATAGGCATTTGTTCTTTTGCTTTTTA
>CAZUSQ010000029.1:1099-8713 GCA_964622655.1 uncultured Methanosarcinales archaeon | reverse complement strand
TTAGTCAAATGAGTAAAATCATCAAAAAACATTAAGTTTTACTGAAATAAGCCTATCTAAACGTTATAAAAGTGCCCTTGGAAAGTGTCTTCTTATTAACTTCTAAATAAAATCGCTTATCTTATGCCTTATTTCTTCGTGCCATAACCATAAAAGCAATATTATTGCATCAACTCCAGCTGCAATCTGGGGTTTAGCTAAACTACTTAATAAATTCAAATCGAACATTGTTATAGAAAAAGGATATAAAAACATAATACCGAAGCCATCACCAGTAAATAGAAAATCCAGTAATATATGGAATAAAACACCAAAAGTTGTAACAAAAAAATATGCTGCAATTTTATGTTTTTTATAATACCAAAAAACAAATGCCGGTATTAAAAAAATAAAGGCAAATAATGGCGTATGGGTAATTGTCCTATGCATTATGCCTGCTCCAAAAATATTAAGAACCCAATTTAAAGGTATGTCAATGTCAGGCAATAAACCGGCAAAACCAGCAATAAAAACAGTATGCAAAGTAAAATATTTTTTATGTTTTGCAACATAATCTCTATACAAATCAACTATTATTATTGTTAGCAAAACATGGGTTACTGCTAAAGGCATTTTATTGTTGTTTTATCAATCTTTAATTATTACCAATGTCTAAGTCTCTCTCTTACTATTGATATAAATAAAATAAAAACAAGTATCGATGCAAACGAGAAGCTTAAAAACGATAAAAAGGGTACCCCTAGTATTGTTGGTCCTTTCTGTACTTGTATTAGTATAGCAGATGTTATAAGCAAAGCAGCAATTAATAAACCATAAGCAACTCTGTTGCTGCTTCTATCTATCTCTAAAGATAATTTCTTTATGTCTGCATCTTCAATATCGACTTTGATAGTCCCTTTTTGTATCTTTTCAAGGGCTCTTTCAGCTTTTTCTGGAAACTCTTCAGCAAATTTCCTGTATATATTAATATTATGAATAAAGCTTTTCCATGCATAAAATGGACTTTTTCTTCTTGCAATTAGCCTTTCAATAAAGGGCTTTGCAGTTTCAACAAGCTTAAAATTTGGATCATATTCAATAGCTACACCTTCAAGAATTATTATGGTTTTTCCGAACAAAACAAATTGGGCAGGAACTCTAAGCCTATGCTTAAGCGCAATATCAAGAATCTCTTCAAGGACTCTGCTTACTTTTATATCTTTTATTGAGGAATGCTGCAATGGCTGTATTATAAAGCTGATATCTGCTCTGAGCTGCTCATAGTCAATAGTATCACTTTCCATCCCCATTCTTACTAAAGTATCCATTATAACCTCTTCATCTTGCTCAATTATGCCATAAAGCAAGTCTACGCTTCTGCTTTTTAATTTTTCATCAAAATAACCAACAATGCCAAAATCAACAAATGCAATTGTATTATCCTTCATTATAATTATGTTTCCTGGATGCGGATCAGCATGAAAAATGCCATGCACAAAAACTTGTGTCATGACTGCATCAAAACTATTTTTAATAATTTGATTAAAATCGAACCTTTTTTTCTTAATTTCATTTATATTGTGAAGCTCCACACCCTCAATAAACTCTAAGGTTAGCACCTTCTCGCTTGTTAAATCATCGTACACTTTTGGTATATGCACGGTTTTGCTCCCTTTAAAATTCTGTGCAAACCTCATTGCATTTCTTGATTCTAACCTAAAATCAAGCTCCTTTTCTGTCCAATCCTTAAACTCATTGACAATTTTTACTGGCTTAAACTTCCTAATCTTCTCTACATACTTTTCAATAAGATTTGCAAAGTAAAACATTATTTCAATGTCAGTTTCCATTATCTGCTTCACATTAGGCCTTTGAACCTTAACAGCAACTTTGTCCCCATTCTTTAGAATAGCCTTATGTACTTGGCTTATTGAAGCGCTTGCAATTGGCTTTTTTTCAAAATGAAGAAATATCTTGTTGATGTCCTTGCCAAATTCCTTCTCTATAATATTTTTTACTTCGTTAAATGGGAACTCTGGAACTTTGTCCTGTAATTTTTCCAATTCTTTTGAATATTCTTTAGGCACTAAATCAGGCCTTACACTCAAAAGTTGTCCGAATTTTATAAAGGTTGGGCCTAGCTTTTCAAGGGTCCTTCTTAACCTTACTTCAGGTTTTATCTCTTGGCTTTTTTTTAGCTTCGACTTAATCCTTTTTGTTAATGGTATTTTATGCTTGAGCCCTATCTTACTTAGCAATAAATCAAAACCCTCTTCAAAAAGAACTACAAGTATATGGTTAAATCTATTTATATCTCGCACCTCTTTTATTAAATGGAACATTTTTGCCTTTTATCCTATCTCATTTAACAATTTTATTATTAATTCTTCACTTATTCTGTACCCTTCTTCTATTAGCTTTTTTATTGATTCTTTAAGTTCTTCTTTAGTTATTCTATTGGTTCTCCAAGCATCAATAAGTATTCCTATTGTTCCTTTTGGTTTTAGTTTATAGAATTTTGCTATTCTTCTTGCTTTTCTTTCGTCAAGTAATACTATATTAGCTTTCTTTTTGATGGCTAAGCTAATTGCTGCTTTTTCTCCTTTTCCTAAGCTATGTTGCTCTATTTCATAAATTATTTCTATTTCTTCTATCTTTATTATGTTTTTCTCAACTAAAATTCTTATTTTTTGTGCATCTTCTTTGCTTTCAGCTCCTTTATTTATTTCTTCATACACTTGTTTTGGTATCGTTATTTCATAACTATTCACTAAATCTAATCTTCCTATCTTTGCCAAGAATATTAAAGGTGATGAATTACTTACTATTTTCATTTATGTCAGACCTTTTAGATCCTCTCTTAGTTCCTCTTCAGAATAATCTATGTACATTCCTTCTTCTTTTAGCAGATCTATCATCTTCCAAAGGTCCACATCTAGCATTTCAGCTGCTTTTGCCAAACTTACCTTTCTCTCTTTGTACATACTTAACACTTTCTTTTTCCTTTCTATAGCTAGTCCTTCAACTATAAGGTTTCTCAGTAAAGATGCCCTATCCATTTGTTTTTCTTTTGATAGCTCATCTATTTCTGATAGTATTTTTTCCTCTATTCGTGTGCTTATAGTAGCAGTCATTTTAAATCATTTTCAACTGTATCGATACAGATTAAAAAGATACATCTCTTTATAAATTTTTATATACTAGAAAATATATTTTTGAGTTTATAAACTGCAGAAAGGGCAAAGAGTGATAAGGGGGTTTGAGTGTAAATTATTCGTGGCTATTAGACGGACTTTTGATAGGAAATTATAAAAACTACATTATCTTAACATAATTTATGAGTAAACAAGGTGTTAAGTTAGCAATTGAATATGCTAAAGATTTACCTAAATTTGAAAATTTATCTAAAGCAAAAAAATTCTTCTCTGAGTA
Source organism: uncultured Methanosarcinales archaeon (assembly GCA_964622655.1). Taxonomy (GTDB): domain Archaea; phylum Nanobdellota; class Nanobdellia; order Woesearchaeales; family GW2011-AR4. Next base: position 5,302 of record CAZUSQ010000029.1, on the reverse strand, counting down.
CAGAAAAGACTTATTAGACTACTTAAAAAGTATCTCAAAACATTCCGAAATATTTAAGATGGACTTTACGCTTGAAAGTCTCAAAACTTTAGAGTATTGGTATTTTGAATTATATGAATCTGATGGTTTCACCAAACTAGGTATCAAAAGAGAGGATTTTGAAATGGCGATGGGAGTATATTTTGGAGCAATTGTAAAAAGAAATAAAAAATTAGCAAAATGGGATGTTGAGGAAGATGTATTTATGCGTGGGAGGTACGATTTATCGATTGAGTGTGACAATCATGCCATAACTTTAATTTACCTATGCTCGGACAATTACAAAATACCCGATAACAAGCGGAAACAACATCTATACAGAATGTACAAGCATTATTATGGTTAGCGCTGATGGGTGGGTGGTGGGGAGAGTGGCGGCGGGTGGATTGATTTTTTATTTTCGTTAATGTTGCAAGTGCAATTAATGCAAAAACATTAAGTTTTTAACAAATAAGCCTACTTTAAGCACAAAAAGATAGTGTTTCTCAATAATTTAGTAAATAAATCCCTCAAACCCCTTATCCGTTGGTTATTCTGACTTTGGTAAAAGTCAATTTTAATAAAAAGGCACAAAATATATAGCATACTTAATTTATTTCATTTCTTTATTCGCCCAAGCTTCATAATCTTTATTTGCAAATGCATTTATTTTTAAAATACAAGGAATTTCGTAAGAATGCATCTTTTTTACTTCAATAGCTAATTGTTTAAAATTTTTATTATTAGTCTTTGCAATTATAACATTTTCGTCATCATTTACAATTTTTCCTTGCCACCAATATAAACTCTTTATTGGGAATATATTTGCACATGCTATAAGCCTCTTCCTTAACAAATGCAATGATATTTTTTCAGCTTCCTTTTTGTCATTGCATGTTATATAAACTAAGGTCATATCAAATTTAATATTGTTTTTATTTATTAATTTATTGATATTTAACATTGATTTCCGACATCTTTAAAAAACACTATTGACTTCTTAACTATATGTACTTATTTTCAAACATACTTGGAGTATTTGTTTTTGATGAGCAATTTAATGTAGTTGATGAAATATTGTTTAAGAATTTAGAAGATTATAAAAATAAAGAAAAATTTATAGTTAAAATCCAAAGTAAACATGAAAATATAAAAGAACTTGATGATTATGCATTAAAAAGAATATTGTCTTATTTCAAAAATAAAAATTTCTTTCAAGAATTTCATAGGCTAAATATAGAATTGACTAAATCTGATATAAAAAATTCTGTAACTAGTGATATTCTTATTGCACAGTCAATAAACTTAGTTGATGAACTTGACAAAGCAATAAATCTTCTTGTTAAAAGATTAAGGGAATGGTACGAATTGTATAACCCAGAATTTTCTAGAGCGATTGAAAACCATGAAAAATTTGTAGAGGGGATTATTGATAAAGAAAAAAATGAATTACTTAAAGAATTGAAAATTAATTTAAATGGCTCAATCGGTGCTGATTTTAAACAGGAAGATCTAGAGCCAATAAAAAGTTTGGCACATCAAATCTATGACTTATATCAATTAAGAAAATCACAAGAAGCTTATATCTCAATTTTGATGGATGAATTATGTCCAAATATAAAAACTGTTGGTGGTGTTATAGTTGGTGCAAAGTTAATAGAACATGCAGGCAGCTTAAAGAGGCTTAGCGAACTGCCTGCTTCTACAATCCAAATCCTTGGTGCAGAAAAAGCGTTATTCAGGCATATGAAAACTGGAGCTAAGCCACCCAGGCACGGCATAATAGTAAATCACCCATTAATTGCAAAAGCTCCTAACAAGTTGCATGGTAAGATTGCAAGGGGTTTAGCAGACAAAATTTCGATAGCAGCAAAAGTTGACTATTTCCAAGGAAAATTTATAGGTGATAAACTAAGAAAGGAGTTGGACGATAAATTTAGTAAATAAAATGATAAAACCATCTAAAATATTTGAAGTATACGAGTCTCAAGAAGGTAAAAAAAGGCAGCTTTACACTATCAATCTTGTACCTGGACAAAATGTATATGGTGAAAAGCTTGTTAAAGAAAATAATTTTGAATATAGAGAATGGGATGCTTCCAAAAGCAAGCTTGCAGCCATTATTTTAAAAGATAGCCCAAATATTGGAATTAAGAAAAATGATGTTGTTTTGTACTTAGGAGCTGCTTCTGGAACTACAGTAAGCCATGTATCTGACATTGTTGGCAACGATGGATTCATTTTTGCTGTTGATATTGCACCAAGAGTAATGCGTGATTTGATTTTTTTATGCTATAAAAGGAAAAATATTGCTCCTATTTTGGCAGATGCAAATAAAATTAATTTATTAAAAGAAAGAATATCAGCAGTTGATGTTATCTATCAAGATGTTGCTCAAAAAAATCAAGTTGAAATTTTTTTAAAAAATGTTGATTTGTTTTTAAAGAACGATGGCTATGCTTTATTAGCAGTTAAAGCAAGAAGCATTGATGTGACAAAACAACCAAAGCAGATTTTTAAAGAAGTCAAAGCACAATTAGAAAAGAATTTAACAATAATTGACTACAGAGAACTTGAGCCATTCCAAAAAGACCATTGCATGTTTATATGCAAGAAAAAGTAAATTAAAATGAGTATAGACGATTTAGTACCAAAAATTTTAGTTGAAAGGTACGATAATCACTCTAGAAGTATTATAAGAAGCCTTGTCTATAGAATGCGACAATGGAATGTATCAAAAAGAAAATTTGCAGTTGGTGATAGTGAAATAAGACTTATTTATTACGCAATACTAAAGAAATTTCCATCAATTAAAAACCACTTGCAAAAGTTAGTTGAAAAATATAAAAAAGGAGATGTAACTCCAAGAATTGATAAAATACCATTCCACGATATTTATGAATCAAATGGAAAACCAAGAACAACCTATCCAAAATTAACTTTTAGATTAGAAGAAGAAGTAAGAAAAATTATATCCCTTCTAGCAAAAAAGGGTGTTATGGAAGTAGTAGACTATGGATCAGGAATCAATTACGAAATAAATTCAAGAGTCTATATGATGTATGTTTCAAATAAATTATAAATTAAGCAAATATTTACTAAAAATGTCATCAAAATTGAAAGATTTTGGTTTATTTTTTATCACAGATAGCAAGCTAACAAAAAAAACTGTAATAGAGGATGTGAAATCTGCTATAAAAAGCGGAGTAAAAGTAGTGCAATACAGAGAAAAAGAAGCTTCAGCAAAACAAATGATTCAAGAAGCTAAGAAAATTAAGCAAATATGCAAGAAAAATAATGTTTTGTTTTTGATTAATGACAGAATTGATGTTGCTCTTGCTATTAACGCCGATGGAGTTCATCTTGGGCAAGAAGACATGCCTTATGAATATGCAAGAAAATTACTTGGAAAAAGCAAAATAATTGGATTAAGCTCTCATAATGCAAAAGAAGCATTGCAAAATCAAAGGCTAGGAGCAGACTACACAAGCATTGGCCCAATTTATTACACAACAACAAAAAAAATTGTAAAACCAATTGGTTTAGAGCCAATTAAGCAACTAAAAAATAAATTAAAAATTCCTTTTGTTGCAATAGGCGGCATTAATGAAAAAAATATCGATGATGTTTTAAAGGCAGGTGCAAAGAACATCGCAATAATATCAGGCATTGTTGCAAAAAGAGATGTTGAAGAAAATATTAGAAAATTCATAAAGAAAATTGCTCAATATAAATAGAATTTGTCGATTAATTCATTTTGCTTTATAAATCACATTTTAAATGCTTAAATACTACTTGTTAATTAATCGACAAACTCATATAAATAGCAAGCTTTAAATAATATAGTTTTCAAGAATACTTCCATGAAAATGAGGTTTTTCATTTTTATATTTTCAATAATGTTAATTCTATCTATTAATATTGTATTTTCTCATGAGGGCGAAGAAGATGAATTTACACTAGAACATTCTGAACTTTATCCAATAAGTCAATTAGAAGCAGTTGGCTATGGTTCTTTAGTTTTTGGAATTCTAATCTTGATTATTATTTTTTTCCATAAAAAAATGAATGATTTAGTTAAGAAAATTGTATATTTCTTGATAGTTGCAGTATCTGCACTTGTAACTATCTATCTTATTGTAACAACTTTACATCTTAATATTATTTCACTAACAAAAGGTCCTG
>CAZUSQ010000029.1:0-1089 GCA_964622655.1 uncultured Methanosarcinales archaeon | reverse complement strand
GCACGGGCATGCTGATTTTGAAATCAGGGTTTGTGACAAAGAAATAAAGCTAGCAGAGCCAAAAGGCTTAAGCAATAAGCAAGGCGTTGATTTGATGCATGCCCATAATGACAATAGGATTCATGTAGAAGGTGTTATATTAGACAATAAACAAGCAAGCTTAGGCGCTTTCTTTTATGCAATTGGAGGTTCACTTTCCGATGATGGTTTAAGAGTTCCAACAGACGAAGGCTTAGTTTCAGTTCATGATGGTGACAAATGCAATGAAAAGCCAGCAAAGCTTTATGTTTTTGTCAATGGTAACTTGATTGAAAATCCTAATTTTTATGAAATTTCACATTATGAAAAAGTCCCACCAGGTGACAGAATAAAATTTGTTTTCACAGAAAAACCCATTGAAGAAATTAACCCAAATATAAGAATAATAAAATAAAATGACAATACAAGCTTACTTACCAACTTTAGGAACTGTAATAACCACAGCATTAATTGATTCAATCAATCCATGCGCTATTGGAGTTTTGATACTTCTTGTTTCAATAATGATAGCTTTCAAAACAAAAAGAGAGATGCTGTTTTATGGCTTGATGTATGTACTTGCAGTTTTTGTCACTTATGTTTTAGCAGGCTTTGGCATTTTGTATTTCTTAAGCTCAATCCCATTGTTTGTAAGTGAATATATATCAATTGTTGTTGGCTCATTAATTATCATAGCAGGCTTGATTGAAATAAAGGATTTCTTTTGGTATGGACAAGGGATAAGCCTTGCTATTCCTCCAGAAAGAGCAAAGCAAATCCATGAAATGACAAAAAAAATTACTCTGCCAGGAGTTCTTTTCCTTGGAGCTTTTGTCGCTGGAGTTGAATTGCCTTGTACAGGCGCCCCATACCTTGCGATTTTGCTTTTATTATCGCAAAACTTTAATTTTGCAGCATTTTTAATGCTTATTTTGTACAACATAATATTCGTAATGCCTTTGATTGTGATTTTGCTGATGGTTCACTTTGGCTTTAAGATACAAAACATAAAAAGATGGAAGCAAAACAATCGTGCTTATATGAGGCTTGCAACCGGCAAAAACTTACTCT
>CAZUSQ010000028.1:0-8773 GCA_964622655.1 uncultured Methanosarcinales archaeon | reverse complement strand
GAGCAGAAGCGCTTGAAATTATATGGATTTAAGCTTTTTATTGCCTTTTAGCCCTTTTCCAGTAAACAAAGCTAGCTAAAACTATCAGAATACCTGCAGCAATGAGGGCAATTCTTAACAAGCTATAACCTTTTCTAGGCGCTTCTTTTATGATTTCTTTTGTTTCATTCGTTTTCTCTGTAGGCGCCGTTACATTAATTACAGATATATTCGCAGCACCAGTTTCTTCAGGAACAGCCTTTTCCTTGGCAGAAACGGCAAAATATGAAAAAGACGGCGTTAATGCCTTATAATAAGCATATTTCGGCTCAGAGCTAATCTTAGACGTCTCTAATTCATTCCACAATGTTGTATAGCGGTTTAGGACAACACCATTTTCATCAGCATTATTTTCAGTTAGCCAGCTTTTTTCAACTTTAAAATTAATGGCAGCATTGCTTATATCATCATCTTTAAGATTTTTCTTGTTTATCTCTATGTACTGGTAAACCTTGCCTGTTGCTTCTTGGGTTATTGCAGCAGGCTTTGAGTCAAGTTTTGTGACACTAACCTCAACATTACTGGCAGGATTTTTAATATTGATTTCTATTTCATCTACGCTTATTTCTTCTTTATTGATTTTCATTGTGGTGCTGCCTTCAGGAATTGTCTGCCATACTTGAGTTTTGCTTGTTTCTGGTGCTGTTGCTGCAGCGCTTCCTCCGCCGCCGCCTCCCCCTCCGCCAGAGCTTCCGCCGCCAGAGCTTCCGCCATTTCCGCTGCTTTCCGTGAAGCTTACAGTCAAATTAAAGACTGTGCTGCTGTTTATCAAGCCTGCATTATCAGCGCAGCTAACGCTCCAATTGTAATTATTATTAGCCAACGATTTGCTAAAAGTTTGAGAAGTATCGACAGTTATGCTGGTATCAGTTAAATTAACAATACTATCAATAACCAAAGAGCAGTTCCTAATTCCTAAATCCGTAACATTATATGTAAATGTAACTGTAGAGCTAGAAGTCTGCCTTGTGTTGTTTGCAGGGCTTATTAAGCTGACAACAGGATATGCCTTGTCCAGATAAAAGTTCCACGCGCTTAAAATCACATTGTTTGAATTGGAAGAGGTGTCAGTGCAGTTAGCGCTTACTGTATGGTTTTTGTCATGCAAAGCTAGGGTTAAGTTTGCGGTTCCTGCTGTCGCATTGTCGTTGTCAAAATCATAAGTTGAAGAGCTGTTTATTAATTTGCAGTTAACATTATTTTCATCCGTATAATTCAATTCAAATTTAACTGGAGAGGAGGTTATTATAGAGCTGTTTTTTGGGAATTCTATTGTGAGGTTTGGCGCTGAAGTGTCAGTAACAGTCGAATCTACAGTAAATGTTGTGTTTGCTATTGTAGAGAATTTTGCTGCAGAAGTGTCGGTGCAGTTTATATTTATAGTGTGCTGCGCATCGCTCTGGCCTGTAAACGTAAAGGAAGCTGTTCCTGTTGTTGCGCCATCACCAGTCATTTCCTGGACAGAGCCTGAATCAATCCTTGCCTGGCAGTTTACGATGTTCTGGTCTGAAAATGACGCCCTTGCAACGACATTTGATGTTGCAATCGTAGTGCTGTTTAATGGTGATAAGACAGCGACAACAGGCGCTGCTGTATCAACGCTGAAAGTCAAGTTTGTCGCATTAAAGGCTTCGTTTGCCGCAGAGTCATTGCATACAGCATTCCAGAAATAGTTGCCATCTGCTAAAGTAAGGTTGGCTATATTAAACACAGTGCCTGAAATCATATCAGTTTTTGTCGTGTTTTTGTGCCAGCCGCTAGAATTCAGGTAGAGGCTGCAGGAATCCAAATTGGATTCATTTACAGTGAAATTAAACTGGATAGGATTAGAAGAAAAATTGGTGTTGTTTAAAGGGTGATCCAGCCTTACAGCAGGGAAAATTGTGTCTATGCTTAAAGTGAAGTTTAAGCTTGAGTTTGGATTATTTGCAGTGTCGTTGCAAGTCACGCCCCAGAGATAGTTTCCATCAGCTATTGTTATCTGTGAAAAATTATTCCTGCCGTTTATCGGCAATATGCTTTGGTTTTCAATGAAATTAGCGGAAAAGTTCGCCATTAACAAGCATCTTTTGGGATTTATTTCTATTAAGGTAAAATTAAATGTAACAGATGAATTTTTAAGCCATGAGTTGTTTAATGGATAATATAAGCTTACGTTTGGAAATGTAGTGTCTACAGTAAAGTTCCTTGTTAAGCTGAAATTTACATTCGTTGCATTGTCTGTGCAGCTTATGTTCCAAAGGTAAAATCCGTCATTAAAGCTGTTTATTGTCCTGTTTGTGTGGGTTCCATTTGCTGATGCAACATTGCTTATGTTTATTGTGCTGTTTATGGTAATGTTGCAAAGCAGATTATTATCTAGATTGTCTGTTACAGTCCAGTTAAAGATTACATTTGCAATGCTTGTGTTGAAGTTGTTTACAGGAGCGTTCAAGTCAATAGCAGGCTTTTCTGTATCCACATTTATTGTGAAGTTTGTTGCGTTAAATGCTGAATTGCCAACAGTGTCATTGCATAAGGCATTCCATAAAAAAGTGCCGTTTGGCAGGCTTAAGGTTATAGTTGTTTGGGTTCCAGAAACCATAGAGTTATTGCTTAAGTTTGCCTGAAATGTTCCGTTAAAGTTGCCATATAAAGTGCATACCTGCAGTAAGCCGTCTGTTGCTGTAAACTGGAAGTTAACACTTGCATTGTTTGTCCATGAGTTGTTTGAAGGGCTGTTTAGGGCTGCAACAGGGGCTTTTGTGTCTATTGTAAATGTCCTTATGCTTGAATTAATGCAATTGCTTAAGTTGTCGCAGGCATTGATTAGCCATTTGTATGTTCCATCCCCTATGCTTGAAAGGTTTCTTTCAAAAAGATAAGCAGTGTTATTTATTCCCGAGCTGTTGGTTCCGTTAAATGCAAAGCTTCCTGACCAGTTTCCGTATAAAGAAACGTTGCTTAAATTCACTATGTCATAGACTGTTGCATTAAACATTACAGTAAAATTACTTGTATTGAAGACATCAATTGGCTTGTTTAAAGTTATGACAGGCTCTGTCCAGTCGGCAGTTGTGTTGAAAAGATATTCTCCGGACCAGGAGCCGTTTGCCAAGCCAGTATCTATTGTCTGAACCGACCAGTAATATGTTGTCCCTTCCCTGAATCTGATGTTTTTTAATTTAATTGCCTTTCTCTGCATCATGTTGCCGAAGAAACCTGTGACTCTACTTCCACCACTATCGTGGGATGAAGCACTTCCGTAAACACCAGTAACAATATCATGACCTCCAGAAGTTGTTCCAATTCTTAAATTATAGTAAAGCCCTGCTGCTGGTGTTTCTGTATCAGAGCCAGCATTCCAAGAAAAGTTAATTAAATCACTATTTCTGTCAAATATTGCGCTTAAAGTTGTGGGTGGCGATGGAGGTGTGTTTATTGTTGAGAAATTATTTAGGTACAAAGAATTTGTACTAAACAAATCCAGCTTTTCATCATTATTTACATCTACCCATACCTGTGCCTTATCAAGAGCGCCTTGTAAAGATTGATTTTCGTTAAATATAGTTCCATTATTAACAAATATTTTATTTGATGAACTGCTTCCACATTGACGGGCAACTACTAAATCTAAATATCCATTATTGGTAAAATCACCTAATGCCATAGAACCAAATAATCCTCCGGCAAAAGTTTCAAATGTAGCATTTGAAATGAAAGTTCCATTAACATTCATATTCACATTTTTACCACAAGTATTATCTTCCCTAATCTGGAGATAATCAATATCCCCATCATTGTCTATATCCCCCATTGCATTTGAAATCCTTTCTCCACCACCTGTTGCTCCATTTGGATCATTTGAAAAAGTGTTTCCATTATTGGAATAAGTAGCCGTATTTGAAAAAGCAGAAACTAGTAAGTCTAAATCTCCATCATTGTCATAATCAATCAAATGTGCTCTTACAAAAGTTGCCTCTTGAATATTACTACCCCATGAAACATTATTTAAGAATGTAGAACCATTGTTCAAAAGAACATTTTTATCATCTGCTGTTGGCACTACTAAATCCAAATCTCCATCATTGTCTATATCCCCTAACATAATATGTCCTGATCCTACACTAGCGCCTGTTGTCCCATTTTCCCATGTTAGATTTCTTGTAAAAGTATTTCCATTGTTAATGTAAATATCTACAAAATTTATATTTGCTCCAGACAACAATAAATCTAAGTCACCATCATTATCAATATCTCCTAAGGTACTACCACCAGAACCCATAGCAGTTAAGTTTTGTGACCAAGTTGGACTTATGTTTAATGAAGTTCCATTATTTAAATAAACATTAGTTTGTACTCCAACACAATTCGAAATTCTATTAGAGCTACATCCACTTAATACAAAGTCTTTATAACCATTATTATCTATATCCCCAACAGCAATTGTAGTAAAGGTGCTATATCCAGAATTTGACAAATTATAGTCAAGCCAAGATGAGTTAGCCGCTAAATTAGCAGTTACTAAATTGGGTGAAAGGAAGACGATTAATAAAAATATCAAAATGCCTAATAAACCTCTTTTATTAATCATTTTTTGAATTTTCCTTTTTTATCAACACCAAAAGATAAAATTAATTTTTTTTCTCCTCTCTCTTCTATTAGAACTGTATCCCCCTCTTTAATGTTGTAAGCTAATAAGTATTTAGAAGGAATCTGTATTCTTCCTATTTTCTGTACTTTCATTACCCATTTCATACTAATTTTAGTATTAAATTAGTATTAATATAAAAGGTTTTTGGTATTTTTTCTATTATAATTAAAATTGAAAAATTCTAAAGAAATAAGGTAATTTCTGACTATTTCTTTTTATTTTTGTAGATTATATACCCTAACAGTCCTAATATTATTATAGATAATGTTGTTACAATACCAATTACTGTAGTTGTTAATTGAGTTGCGGTAGCAACTCCTGTAATGCCTGTTGCCGTTTGTGTTTTGACTGGCAAACTTTCACCTGTTTTTAATAAAAATAAGTCAGCATTTCCTGATTCTAATACTTTTATTTGACCTACATTATCCTGTCCATAATTTACCCAAGTTACTTCATTATTAACTATTGGGTCAATCTCTATAGACCTCGTTATATTGTATTCGCCATTAGGTATGTTAGGTCTTAAATCTACTGTGAAATTAACTTGTCCACCATTTGGACCTAAGGTTTCAGCAACCAAGGGCAAACAATAAGGCGCTTCTGCCCTGTTTGTGTCATTTGCTTTGTCTTGGTTAAAGCATCTTGTCTTGTTCACATCAGTAATCCAGAAGAACATCCTTAAGGGTAGTAATGCTCCAACAGCATAGCCTTCTTTTGTGGGGATATTTATAGTGTAATCTATACTTATGTTTGATGTACTACTTAAGGTGTTGCTTGTTATATTTTCAAATGTAATAACAGAAGTGTCTGTTCCCGTTACCCTTTTCCAAATATCCTTTGTTGTTTTGTTTATTGTTCTTAATAAATCAATGCATTCTCCTGAGTTAAAGCAATTGTAGAGGAATTGTAGCCAGTTATGTTCTTCTTCTGTTAAGCCGCCTACTCGAGATACTACAACTTCAACCGTTTTACTACTATCAGCTGTAAAAGTTATTGTTTTATCGCGATAAGGATTATTAATATCAGTAATTTCTGAAAAAGTGCAATTGTAAGTTCCATGAGAAAATGAATTTAGGTCTGTATGTGGATTATCAACATTAGTATCTGAATGTTCATTAGTGCATGAAACATCAAAGCTAGGTTGAGGACCACTAGTATCTAATTGCTTACCAGTATCACTACTAGTCAAATTAAACGTAATTGTCCAATTTGCATACGCAAACTGGAATGTTTGAGAAAAGCTGCTGTTTTCAAAGCTGTCATTTGCCCTTACGCGCCAGAAATAGGCATTCTCGTCATTTGATGGCAATGTAACATTAACGCCAGTAGTGCCATCGGAGTCTTGTAGGACAGAGCTGTTAAAGTAAACTCTGTTTCCATTAAAATCGCTTTGATTGTTAACCTCTATTGTATAAGTAATTGTATCGCCATCATCATCAACTGAATTATTCCATGTAAATTCAGGCAGATTTGAAGGCTGGTTTCCAAAGCCAGAGTTATTTGCAGGCGTTTGTAATGTAGGCATACTAGGTCGAGAATTGTTAATAGTAACTGTTCTAGCGCTGGAATTAATATTTCCAAAATCATCACTGCAACTAACATTCCACCTCCATACCCCTCTGCTTAAATTTACCAAGGCCCAATTAGTTAAGGTTCCATTTACCACGCTTGAATTTGTCTGATTTAAAGTGTTGTTAAAATAAAGGCTGCAACTCATGTTCAGCAATCCAAAGTCGTCAGTTGCTGTAAAGTTGAATCTAAAAGGTATGTCTTTGAAAAATAAAGTAGCTTGGTCATCAGGCTTTTCTAAGGTAATTGTTGGAGGTTCAGGATCTGTTATATTTACTAAAAACTTGCCAGATGTTGAAGTAGAATTTTCATTTCCAACAGTATCTTTGCAACCTATTGAAAAATTATGCAATCTTGGTCTTGTCGTTGCGTTAGAAAAATTTAAAGTAAGTATATGTGCTGTTGTTTCAGTACCATTATCAAAATTTGCATTTCCAGCATATATTAACGTCCAATTCAAATCATTATTGTTGTCTATAACAGCACAAGTAGCTGGCTCGTTTGTTATAACAAAGAAAGTAGGTGTTGTGTCATTAGTTTTTGCTATTATGCCAGATTGCCTGTTGTCTACTCCAGACTGATTGAAAATGATTTGGCCTAAGCCACCTTCAGAGGTAAGGTTAATTAAAGTTATTCCTGGTGGTATTGTGTCTGGCGATGCAGTTGTGGGTGCGCCATTCGTCATATTATAAGCCCCGACAAAACTTACATTAACAAAAGTCGGAACATTATTAGTTAGCATCGTCATATTTGCTTTATCAACAGCAGTAGCAACGGTAACAGTCATATAAGTGCTGTCTTTGTTATCAACATATAAGGAGTAGGCAGTTGTGGTATTCCTGCAAAAAGTATAATTATGGACTTCGTTTGCATTAACTGTGATAGTAGAAACACTATTAGTAGCCCCATCTTCGGCTCTTAATCTTACTCTGCAAGTTCCTGCACCAATATCAACATAAACATCTGTTCCATCATTAAGTATTGATGTATCGGCAGCAAAAGTATCCTGAAATCCAATAAAACTATCTCCGCAGGTTCCTTTGACTTCTGCTTTGAAGTCAAGGCAAGCTCCTGCTTCTATTTGAGAAGCTTGTCCTCCTGACCAAGCCATGCTTTCCCAATTGACAGTTGTTTTTACATTTATTCCTTCTGCATTTCTGTTTACATCTCCGGCTGCGTTTTCTCTTTCAAAATAGAATGAAGCATTTGTAAAATCATCATAAAAGGATTTAAACCAGTCGCCTTTTATAGTTGAGGGAGTTATATTAAAAGATGTCTGCGGTATTGCATAAGACTGCATGGACAAAACTATTAAGAGCAATGCAAAAATACAAATAAAAATATTTTTATTCAATTTTAATCTCCCCTATTTGTGATGTTGGTGAAAAGTCTATATCAACTCTTTTTGACAAATCCCTTATGTCAAATTGAGCACATCTTTCTCCGCTTTCGCATTTCCCATTTTTGTTGCTTTGATGAGGGGCATCACAAAAAATGATATAATCAGTTCTTTCGCAATTCCATCCAAATTTGGAGTAATTGATTAGCTTATCATTTATTTTGAAAGCTGCATCTATGCATATTTGTCTTGATTTTGCAACAATATTCTCCCCTATTTTTTCATAATTTTGGTAAGTTTCTGTCCCTGTTACACATGAGAAATTATAGGTAGATTGTTGTGAAGAACAATCAGTATTCGCTCCTGAAGTATTCAGACAAAGTGTATAGTTATTATAAAACACACAGTTGCCAAATATGTCTCTTTGTCTTGTAACATTGCCAAATATACCTTCTATAGCATCATAAAATTCTGTAGTACAATCTTGCATTTCATTGACTGTTATACCGTCTATGACTATTGCGGAAATAATGCTTATTGCTGATATTGCTAAAACTAATAGAATTAGAAATGTCTTTAATCTAAGAACGGACATAACTCACCCCCCTTGTTTTTAATGAAAAGCATAGCAAATATAAATACTTTTCTATTTCATAGAATATAGATTAAAATTTCATATGAAATTTATATAAATTATACAAAGTATAAAAAGCAAAATTATTTAAATAAAATAGTTTTCATTAAACTAAAAGAGGCAGTGGTAACCTCTATTAATTCTGAGGTTTTTAGTGAAAGAATCGTTGGCTAATAAAACAAATATTAAAGAAAAAGCAAGGAGAAGTGATAAAATGAAAAATTACCAATATAGCGTAGGTGTTAGCTTGCCAAAAGAGTTTGTAGACTTAATTGACAAAATCGTAAAAGAAAACCCTGATTTCAAGAACAGGACTGCTGTTATAAGGTATGCCGTGAGGAGATACTATGACGAGTTATTGCAATTTAAAAAGAATCGTTAAATAAAATTTCTATTTCTTCTGCTCCTATACCGAAAGGTTTTTAAATAAGGCTATATTACCCTATTAATAGGTTATAAATACCCCATAAGAAAATGAAAGCAGTCCAATACCAAATGACAGCTCCCAAGCAAAGCCACATTGAAATAGTCAGATTTCTGTCTGAGAACATCAATAAGA
>CAZUSQ010000027.1:1018-8980 GCA_964622655.1 uncultured Methanosarcinales archaeon | reverse complement strand
AATCTTTGATTTTGCTTGTGCCCCGAAAATCTTTGATTTTCTTGGGCATATGGAATTAACAACCCTGCAAATACTTTTGATTTTGACTGGAACTTTGCAAGCTTTATCATATGTCCTGTTTTATAAACTGCAATAAAATCGTATATTGAAATTATGATTAAAAGCATGAATGCTGCAAATATATTTATTATTGGGACAAATATTGCAGCCAAGCCGCCATAAATAAAGATTTCAGATAGGTTTTGGATTATTATATTGGGCTTGTATAATTTAAGAATTGAGATTACTAAAGCTAAAACAGCTGCAACAATATTGTTAATAAAAGCAGCAAACGCAATTGCCAAAGTAAGCCATACTGTTGCAAAAAACCAAAACTTCCAAATAAATGGCTTGTTGAATTTTATTAAAAGCAAAACCAAAATTGTTCCTATTAATATTGCAATTGTAATGTAAATGAAAGATGCGCTTTGGTTTTTGACTTCAGGCCTTTCGAGGTTGTAAGGCAACGGCTTCATCACAATTTCCTTTTTTTCAATAGTTTTTTTGTGGTCAATATATTTGTTTATTATTAACAAGCCAATAAACTGTGCCATGAAGAAAAATAAAACTAAAGCTATTGTTACTTTAAGAGTGTGTTTCATTTTAAAAACAAATCCTTGCAAGTTTAATAAATTATGTTTTTATTAATTTGTTATTTATGTATTTAATTTATTATTATTTTTCTTATAAAATAAGTTATTATACTGTTTTAATAGGAAATTTAAACTTATAGAATAGGAGTTATACTTATATAATTTGAAATTTATCCTAACTAATAAGAAATTTTTCTAGTCGGTAATATTCTAGATATCTTATAGAATACGACTATATACTTAAATAATAGGATAATATTATTCTATATATGAGAAATAGAAAAGTTTATATAGTACTTACCTACATAGTAAGATAAAAGAGGTATTAAATTGCTACATATAAAAAGCAATCATTCTGCTGCATTCTATATTTGCGTTGGGGGACTCTTCATTTTGCTCTTTGCTTAAACCATCCCTAAAAAATGTCCCTCAACAATTTCATTTTGATTTTTGATAAGATAGAGGACTAAGTTTGGTATTAATGAAAAAAGGTGGGGAAGAGGCAGATATAGATAGGATTATTTCTAAGTTTAAAGACCTTTCAAAAGAGGACAAAATTGAGCTTGTTTCTTATTTTATTAATGAGCTAAAAAGACTGCACGATGTAACTGAGCAGGAAATTATCGGCAAAAAGGAAGTCAGCATTCCAGTTGGTGTTTTTGCTAATGATTTTTTAAGCTCTCTTGAAGCAATTGTTAAGTATTTGAAAGAAGAGCTAAAGCTTAAATTTTCCAAGATTGGAAAGCTGCTTAACAGAAGCAACAAAACAATTTGGGCAACTTACCATAAGGCAATTAAGAAAATGCCTTCTTCTTTTGGTGCTGTTTCTAGAGAAATTATGATTCCTGTTTCTGCAATTGCAAATCGTTCATACTCAACTTTGGAAAGTGTTGTTGGTTTCATTAAAGATCTTGATTATTCAAACCATGATGTTGCATTAATGTTGCATTTAGATGATAGAACAATTTGGACAGTTTATGACAGAGTAAAAAAGAAAAGAGGTATGAAATAATGAAAAGACTCTTAGCTGACACAAACTTTTATGGATTATTGGCTAAAGATTCTGAAAGATTGAATATAGTTGACGATATAAAGACGAACAGAGGACTAATAATTTATGGATTCAAAACAATAAGAAATGAGTTAAGAGATATCCCTAAGAAAATTAAAATCGAGAGCAAAAATCTTAGAATAGACCTACTTAATCTTTATGACGAAATAGTTGGAAAGCATAATATTAAATTTACTGATATTATTGCAAAAAGAGCTGATGACTATTATAAAGCTTATAGAGAATTTGGCGGTTCTAAGGCGAAAAATGAGATTGTTAACGATTTTATTATAGTTGCATGCGCATCTCTGAATAATCTTGATATTGTCGTAAGCAATGATGAAAGGAGTATGCTAACAGAAAATGCAATCAGAGCTTACAATCTTGTTAATTCTGTAATTAGAAAAAGAACTCCCCAGTTTATCAGTTATGAAAAGTTTAGGAATATCTTAAGAGGTGAGCCTAATGAACTCTTCTAGAGCTTTTGCATACTTTGGATCTTTCATGTGCTCTTCTATTTCATCACATACTTTTTGCCATTTAGGCTTAAGCTTAGTTACTTGTTCCATAAATAAAGATAATGCTAAGCCGTTATTTAAACATTTCGCTTGGAAAAGAGGTATAGGCAAAAATACGTTTTGCCTAACCTCCTCGTATAACTCGGAGGTATGAAAGCTTGATAGCTAATAAACCACACAAAATAGAGCTTTGGATATTTTTAATAGCTTTGTTTATTGTGAGCTTTGGGCTTTATTACTTAGGCCCATCAATAACTGGATTTGTAATAAAAGAATTTAGCTATACAGATGATGTTAATTTAGTTGTTACATCAAATGGAAATTACACATGGCAGATTCCTGCTGGCGATTTAAGGTATGCAAAATTAGATGGAAGTG
The DNA here is from genome assembly GCA_964622655.1 of uncultured Methanosarcinales archaeon. GTDB lineage: Archaea > Nanobdellota > Nanobdellia > Woesearchaeales > GW2011-AR4. The sequence goes on along the minus strand of CAZUSQ010000027.1, from coordinate 6,401 downwards.
TGACAACTTATGGCAAAGCGAGAGTTTACATTGAAAGCAATGGCATTAAGTACTTAATATTTGACAGCACAAGAATTGGTGAAGAAAAAGCAAATGAGTCTAAAAATTTAATAACTGGGTTTGTAGTAAAAGAAGGTGAAGACAAGGATGAGGATGAAGAAGAAAGCGATGAAGACAAGAAAAAGAAAAATCACAAGCCAGATTGGACTTCTGATGTTGATGAGTTTATAATAAACGGAACAACAACAATTGACTTATCACAATACTTTACAGATGAGGATAATGATGCTTTAATTTATTCTGCTTCTGAAGTTGAAGGTTTGGAAATAACAATAAGCAATGAAATAGTAACAATAACTCCAAAATCAGATAAAAACTTTAACACAACAATCACATTTACAGCTTCTGATGGAGTTGATATCAAAAATGAAGTAGTTGATTTGATAGTCTATACCATTAAACCAGGGCCTATACAACCAAATAGAGCTCCAATTTGGAATTCTGAAACTGACACATTTATTGTTAATGGCACAACAACAATTAATCTTTCGCAATACTTTATTGATGAAGACAATGACACATTAACTTATAGTTCTGGATTAGTTGAAAATATAATAATAAACATCAATAATGAGATATTAACCTTAATTCCTGATGATGGCTTTGCTGGAAGTGCTTCAACTGTTTTTACAGCTTATGACGGCAAGAATTTGACAATAAAAAGTGTTACTTTGATTGTTCCTGAGAAAGTAGTTGTTAATATAACTGAACCGATAAATGAAACAATTAATATAACACCAATAATAAATAAAACAATTAACATAGATTTAGCTTATAAATCCGGCACTATTTATGATGCAAATGACAATGGAGAAGAAAGCGTTAATGGCATTGTTGATTTGACTGTTGAAAACAGTGAGTTTAATTGGGATGTCGATGAAGAAAAGCTTTGCACCAGATGGGAAGTTTATAATGTTGAGAAAGAGCAACTAACTACATTCTGCAATGGCAACAATGAATGCTGTGCATTTGTCAATTTATTGCCAAGCAAAGCAAATTGGAATGAAGCTTATTATGCTGTGTTTGGAAAGGATGGAGCTGGCTATAACAACATTGTATCTGCCCAAGTGCTTTACTATGATGTAAATTTAAGCGTAGAAAATTTAAAATCAGAAATTTATTATTCTGAATGGGCCAATAAAAGCGTCAAGTTCTTTGAAGAAGAAATTGAGTTCTTTGAGGAATGCATTGAAACTTGCTCTTTAACAGGTTTGAATAAAAGCACTTACACTTTAATATTTGAAATAGAAGATGATGCTGTTTTAAGGATTGACAAGATAAAGTATGCATTATTAGTTGATGTCAGAAATAATGCACCATTATTAATAAAGAATTTCTCAACAATAAATGTTCCAAAAAACAAGAATGCAACAATAAACCTTTCACAGTACTTTGCAGATCCTGATGGAGATGTTTTGAGTTACAGTTATTACAAAGCTGACAACATAAGCATTTTGTTTGATGGTGATATTGCAACAATATTGCCTGATAAGGGAATTGATGGCTTAATATTTACTTATATTATAGCAAATGATTCTGAAAACATTGCAATTTCAAACCTATTCATCATTAACATCAGTGAAATGAATGTAAGCGAAGCCGAGCTTAAATTTTTTGAAATAAGGGACAAAGCAAATAAGAAGCTTGCTGTATTTGACAGCTTAGGTAATTTAAAAATTAAGGGAATTTTAAAGCAAAATATAGAACCAATAGCAGATGAAAATGATTTTGCGATTCAAAATTTAACTGGAAATGTAAACGCAGCAATAACAAATCCAGAGGGTAACTTGCTGCTTAGAGGCAACTTGAATGAAAATCAACAATTGCTAATTCCAACTCCAAATTCATTTATTATAGAAAACAAAGATGGTGAAGCAATCGCCTATTTTAACAGCACTGGCTCTTTGTTCTTGAAAGGATTTCTAGCAGAAAATATATTGTTTGAGTGAAAAAGTGTAAAGTAAATTTTCTAAGTATACACCAATTAAAAATAATGTCAAAAACACTACGCACTGAAGTTACGTAGCGTGTTTTTGAGCATGCTCGAAAATCGCTGGCTTACCTTGTGCTAAAGCCTCAAAGTGTGCGCCTTGGCGATTTTCGACATATCAACAATACGAGAGATGCGTGCGAGAACGCTTCGCAGTGAAATGCGAGGCTCGAGTGGCATGCGAGAGCTCGACCTGCTCGCGAGAACGCGAGCTCGCGTTCAACTCACCAACCTCACCTTTACTTATAATGAGTCGCTGATTGTTTTTATAATATAAAGTATATGGTTAACAACTTGACTTAACAAAAAGTTAAACTCTATAATAAAAATTTTATTTTCTATATTGACAATTTTAAACATGGCATTGTATAAGAAGGTGGATTTATATATAAGTTTATATATTAGTATACATATTTAATACATTTTTAATCCATATTTAAGACAATAATTTGACTAGAATATGGATGATAATTCTATACCAATATACAAATAGTAAAATTTATATATATGTTAGTATACTGGACTACATATTTAATCCATATTTAATCCATAAAAATGCCAGAAATAAGGTTTACAATTCCAAAAAGGTTTAACGAGATAATCCTAGAAGTTACTGATAGCCTAGGAGTCAACAAGTCAGAATACATCAAAAGCTTGATACTGACTGACTTGAGAAAAAAGAGCAAAAAATGACAAATGGCTTAGAAAAAAATGAGCAATAAAAATTCCATTAAAAAAAGAATCGGACTGATAATTTTAATAATTATGATAATGGTATTGATGTCATTTCTCTCATTTTCTGTTCCAAATGCTTTGACATTGCAGGGCAAATTGACAAATTTAGCTGGCATAACTAATGTGGTTCTATGATACAAAAAACTTACATACTAGATACAAATGTGTATGGAGAGCTCTTGGTAGAACAAAATAGAGAGGAACTAGTAAAAAAAATAGAAACTACCAAAACTTTCTTTATTTATGGAGTAGACGCTATAAAAAAAGAACTCAGTGAAACTCCAATTCATGTGAAATACAGAGGGGAATTCACACTACCGACATGGTACCTGATAAATTCCTTTACAGATTCAATAAAAAACCTTCGGTTTAAAGCTAAAATGTCAAACAAAACTTTAAAGCAAAAAGAGTGTAAGAAAATTAAAGTTAAGATTCTAGACAGGTTCTATGCTCAGCTCCCGATTCTTTTCATTAAAAATTATAAGAAAGTTATCAAAAACACTTTCTCTGCCAAGAAGGTTGAAGGAAGTAGCAAGCTCATCGGAGAAGGCAACCCTGCAGTTGATTTCCTTACCAGCAACAATCATCTTAACATTGTGGACATAACCGAACATCTTTGCGGAAGCTCCCTGAAATGCCCTCTTTTCTCCAGATTCAACATCAATTCCTATCCGTCTTCCAACACTTCCATTGAAAATGGAAATGGATGCACCAGAATCAACTATAGCCGAAGTGTTGATTTCCTCTCCATCTTTGGAGATTTTAATGGGAATTATTGGATAATAAAAACCTCTAAAGATCTGATAAGAAAACTTCATAGTATGCTCATCTCTTCATCTTTGCGAGGCATCTTCATAACCATCACTTCCTTTAGGGACATGCCTTTGCTCTTAAGAGATGACTCTACTTCCGATAGAGATTCTCCAGAAGCAACTATACCCTTGTCTATAACAGCAATCCATTTGCCGCTGTGCTTTTCAGCTTCTTCAGGATGTGATGATAGCCATTCAAGCTCATTCATAGTTTCCACCAAGGAATATTATGAAGAAGCCGATTATTTAAAACTTTCGTTTAGAAAAAGAGGCAATATAAAATGTTAAATAACATAATTAACAAGAAAACAAATTCAACATTTGCACTAATTTTGCTACTATTATTTTTCTTACTCCCAACAATAGCCTTTGCCATTCCAAACTCTTTGACATTGCAGGGCAAATTGACAAATTTAGCTGGCGCATCACAACAAGGAACATTTAACTTTACTTTCAAAATTTATGATAATGTAACAGGTGGAAATGAGCTTTGGGCTGTAATTAATCAAAGTGTTACAACTGATGCTAATGGTGTGTATGATGTAATTTTAGGTGGCATTAATCTGAGCTTTGCAGATCAATATTATCTTGGGATAGCTGTTCAAGGTGAAAATGAAAGTGTGCCAAGAATTAATCTGACATCAGCGCCTTATTCCTTTAGAGCCAATACAAGCGAAGCTTTAAACCCAAATGCAAGCTATGTTGTAACTAACTTAAGCGTTACAGGAAATGCAACAATTGGCACTGGAGGAACAACTTTAGCTGTAAGCACAACAACTTTTAATTTAACTATTTCTGGAAATATTAACTTAGCAAACAATATCACTTTAGGCGACAAGATCACTTTTAGGCTTGGTGAGCTGATAGACAACATAGTAGATGGATGGCTTAAGCTTACAGGAGCATTAAATATCACAAGTGGCTTAGTTGTTGGCAGTGGAGCTAATATCACAGGCGACTTAATTGTAAATGAAAAGTTTAATGTTAGTGCAAGCTCTGGAAATATTGTAACTGCTGGGAATATAACAGGAATTGTTGGTACCTTTTCCAATTTAACATCTGCAAGATACATCATAGGATGGACTAATCTTTCAAGTTTTCCATCCCCATGCCCTGATGGGCAGTTTGTCACTAGCGTAAATGGCACTTTGACATGTGCAGTTCCATCTCCAGCGGCAGGTGGAGGATGGACAGATGATGGAACTGTTGTAAGATTAACAACAAGCTCTGATTTTGTAGGCATCGGCACAACAACTCCAAGTGAGAAGCTGTATGTTTCAGGAAATGGGACTTTTACAGGTGACTTAGTAGTACAAGGCAATCTTCTAAGCACAGGAGGCTCAGGAGGCGCAAGTGCTACTTTAGGAGGATGGACAGATGATGGAACTGTTATAAGATTAACAACAGGAACAGATATAGTTGGCATTGGCACATTAACACCATTAAGCACTTTGCATATTAACAGCTCATCAGTTGATGGTGCTTTAAGAGTAACAAATGGCTCTGGTTCTGCTTATACTGCATTATTTGTGAATGCAACTGCAGGCAACGTCGGCATCGGGACGACGAGTCCTTCCTATAAATTACATATTGAAGGAACATCAAGCGATAAAGTTTTAATAAACAATACAAACGCAAATGGCAATACAGGATTATATTTAGGAAATGATGCACGAACATGGATAATTCAAACACAAGGAGGTGACAATGATAAACTATATTTCTATGACCTTACTGTTGCTGCAGCTCGTATGGTACTTGATACTTCAGGCCACGTCGGCATTGG
>CAZUSQ010000027.1:0-1008 GCA_964622655.1 uncultured Methanosarcinales archaeon | reverse complement strand
GGTTGGACTTAGTTTTGCAGGTGCTACAAGCTCTGAAGTTGCTCATATTAATGCTATTGTAAGAGGCACATCAGATATTGATTTGAGCTTTAGTGGATTTAGTGGAGATGTAGAAGATATGGTAATTGACCCAAATGGCAACGTCGGCATCGGGACGACAACACCTCAAAACAGATTAGAAGTAATTGGAGCAACAACTTTTGCTGGCGGGGTTAATGCTTCTTCACTAAATGTAACTGGTTTCAGTATTACTGATGACAGTTTGGTAACACTTTCAGATGGAAGTAAGAAAAAAATAAAAGACATTAAAGCTGGAGAAGAAGTATTGACATTGGATGAGAAAACTTTAAAGATAGTTCCAAGAAAAGTCAACGCTTTGCTCGACCATGGAGTTAAGCAGATTTATGAAATGACTACTGAAGATGGAAGAGCCATTAACACAACAGCAGAGCATCCTTATTTGGTTAAGCTTTATGATAAAGAATTGTGCGATAAATATGCTGGCAATGTGTGGAATAAAGAGGCTGATGGATTTAATGAAGTTTCAAGTGAGTCAGCTTCGCTGACAGGCACCTGCACAAGATGGGTTGAGGTTAAGGATTTAGAAGAGGATATTGAGCTAGCTGTGCCTAAAATAGAAATGGTAGAAAATTATTTTGCTTCTTTTAATTGCAAAAGTTCTTCGGCAACCTCTGGATCTATTAATCCCATTGCTTGCATTTTCATTACTAGTGCACCAAAACGTCCAAGCATTTCCTTAACTTCTGTAAATAGACTTCCATCTTCATATTTTCTTACTGCCAATTCCTTTGCTAATTTACCTAAGTCTTTACCAGCAGCAGCCATCAATAATCCAATCTCTCCCATATTATCACCAAAATCTAATAATGATGATAAATATATAAAACTTTCTAATTCCGATATTTTCTTCGAAAAAATCGCCAGCATCAAAGCTGTTGGTGAGCAGCACGTCTATGACTTAAGCATTGAAGGCACAAGAAACTTTAT
>CAZUSQ010000026.1:2476-9244 GCA_964622655.1 uncultured Methanosarcinales archaeon | reverse complement strand
GCTTGATATTAAATTTAAAAAAAAAAGTGTTGATAGAATAATAACAAATCCACCAACATCAAAAAATGCTAATTTAACTAAAATTTATAACGAATTTTTTTATCAAAGTGAATATATATTGAAGGATGATGGAACAATTGCTTTAGTATCAAAAATGCCTGATTTTGCAAAGATGCATGCCGAAAAGCATAATTTTGTTATGTCGAAAGAAAAGGATGTTTGGAGTGGTGAACAACTCTTAAAGATAATGCTGTTCAAAAAGAAAAATATATAAACATAGTACTCAAATTGGTTGGTGATGGAAAAAAAGAGGCGTACCAGTATTTTTGAGAAGTTACTCTTGATTGTTGGATTCTTGGTTCTTATTATTGGCTATTTCTTTATCAATAGAGTCTTTATTGCAGAAGGTTACCAAATAAGTTGGGGCTTTTTACAGACAGTTTTCCTTTGGCTTTTGATGGTTATATTTATTATATTGCTTGCCATCGGAGAGGATATAAAAGAGGGTATTTTGCTTGAGCAGCTTGACGAGATTAAACAACTTAAGGAAGCGGTTTTGAAGAGGAAAAATAGATAATTTTATATACCCACTTTCTATACTATTGTTGGCAGGGTTAGTACTTAGCTTCGGCTAAACATAATTTATGTTATAGTTGAGGAAAGTCCACCCACTAAACGGCGAAGTCCGTTTACACCTTGGGAGACTTTTGTAATCAAAAGTCTCCAGTAGCTACTTGCGAAAGCAAGCTCTAGTAATAGAAGGCAACCGCTCAGAAACGAGACCACTTGCAAAGAGGATGATTTTTGTGAAGGTTCCTGCGAGGGAATTCAGCTAACTAATTGACGTTTTTGCACTTCGATAAATCGCAATGCGATTTTCGATGGCGCTCAAGAACCTTAAGGTTCTTGACGAGAATGGGTGAAACGGCGAGCCCTGGCTGGTGCAAGTCTAACTTAAGACGCTTAGTTTAATGCTAAGACAGGTTATCGTGGTTAAATATAATCACATTTAGGGCCTGACAAAAGGTGGCTTATTCTAGCCCTGCATTATTTTAAAAAATGGCTCAGGACAGAATATCGTTGCCATCTGGCATGGGAGGCTTAGTTAGGTATTTTGATGAATACAAAAGCAAAATAAAGTTTAAGCCTGGGCACATAATTGTCCTTTGCGTTGTTGTCATTTTTATTATGCTGTTTCTTTACTCTTATGGTAACAGATTGCTTGGAATATAGGTGAGCTTATGTTTCCAGGAATAAGCCCAAGAGAAATGCAAAAGGCAATGAAAAGGCTAGGCATTAAGCAAGAAGAGATTGATGCAGAGCTTGTCATAGTTAAAACTCATGACAAAGATTTAGTGATTAAAAACCCTCATGTCAGCAAAGTTAACATGATGGGACAAGAGACATTTCAGATTACAGGCGAGGTTAGTGAAATTGAAAAAGGCAAAGAAGAGATAAATGAAGACGATATTGTCACAGTTATAGAACAAACAAATTGCACAAAAGAAGAGGCCTTAGAAGCTTTGCAAGAAAGTAATGGCAACCTTGCAGAGGCTATACTAAAATTACAAAACAAATAATTCTATATAAATGTTTATGAAAGAGTCATTTGAAGAAGCAATTCAGGAATTAAAAAGAGTAGACCATTTATTTTGGGTAAGCTTGAAATATACAAGAACGGTTGATGTAATCAAACATGTAATTGATAGGCTTATCAATTGCATTGGTTTTGGCTTAGAGTCATTGCTTAAATATGCGAAAGAAAAAAAGCTGATAACAAGCGTTCCTACAAATGCTGGCTTAAGATGCGATTTGCTGAAAAAAATTTTTCCTGAAAATTTAGAGCTTATTGATTACATCAATTTTTATTTGAGGTTAAGGAAATTAAGCAAAGCAGAATACACTAAAAGAGAGGAATTCAGAAGGCATGTAACAATGATTGCAACAATTGACAAAGGCGAGATTGTTGAGGTTGACATTGACACATTAAAAGAATATTATGAAAAAACTAAGAATTTTATTGCTTTCGTCGGAAAGATAATAAATGAAGAGAAGGAAGAGACTTAAAGTTATTCAAATGCGCAACCTGATTGATAGACTTGAAAAAAGAGGATGGAAAAAGAAGGAACTTATAAAAGTAGTTAATATTATAAAGAAAGCAAAGCAGAACAAGACTAAAGACAATTTATTTCTCGAAAAGCGCATTTATTGGATTTTATTGGTTGTTATTATTGCCGCAAATTTTGCAATTTCAATTGCATTATTGCCTTTGTTGATAGCTTTGAAAGGCATTCTTCTTTATTTTGTAATAGTTATAGTGGGTGTTGTTTTTGGGCTTTTGTTTGAGCTTGTAATAAGAAGTGTAGAGCATCTAGAAAAACAACACTATTTATTTTTGGCATTTTTGATTCCATCGATCGCATTGGCAAACATTTTTATTATAACAAAAATATCAAATGATTTAGCATCAACATTAAGTTTAAAAAATTTTCAGAATCCAATAATTATTGCTGTAATTTATGCTGTTTCTTTTGTTTTGCCGTATATAATTTATAGGTTTGTTTTTAAAATAGAATATTATGCAAAAGAGTGAATAAAACAAATTATTTCTTCTTAAAATCTAATGCACATGAATTTATGCAAAATCTTTTTCGTGTTCGAGTTGGGCCGTCGTTAAAAATATGTCCAAGATGTCCACCACATTTCTTGCAGAGAACTTCTGTCCTTATCATTCCATGGGAATAGTCTGTTTTTAACTTTATATTTTTTGTATTCATAGGCTTGTCAAAGCTTGGCCATCCAGTACCGCTATCAAATTTTGCATCTGAATCAAACAGTTCAGCGCCGCAACCACCGCAAACATAAGTGCCTTTTTCCTTATTATGCAAAAGCTTTCCTGTGAAAGGCATTTCTGTCCCTTTTTCTCGAAGAATGTGGTACTTTTCAGGGGTAAGCTTCCTTTTCCATTCGCCTTGTGTTTTTGGCATTTTCATTTTAAAGGGCGGCGAGGGAGAGTTGCGTGCTAGCAAATTGCTTTGCTCTGCATATCGAACTCCCGCCAAGCGGGTTCTACACGCCTTTTTTACAAAAGGTCGTCCACAGCCGCCTATTCTACCATTAAACTATCGCCACCATAATTTATTTGGGTTATGTAATAGATTATAAATATTGTGGATTAATTAATTTCAAAAAATTTAAATATTTTAAAGATAACAACTTTTATTTGAGGCATCCTGGGAGGTGATGCATACTTCGGTTTGTATTGCTTACAAGAATCTTCGGATTCCAAAATCCAGGCCTAGACGAAAAAGTAAAAAAATCAGTAACCTTTTTAAATAGCTGTAATATCCCATTCTATATAAATCAGCCCGAGTTCGAGGTGAATGCGAGCTTGCGAGCAGTGACATGCGAAAGCTCGCTTTCGCTCGCTTATCTACCTCGCAAGCAGCTTAGAGCGTTTATAGGGTTAAATAATAAATACGCTTCTTTCTCGGCTAAATTGTATAATGGCAGAACAACAAAAACAGGAACTGAAATATTTTGTAAGAATTGTGAACACTGATTTAGATGGGAATAAGCCTATTAATCATGCATTGACGAAGGTAAAAGGAATCAGCTTTATGTTTTCTAATGCGATATTAAATGCTGCAGGCATTGAAAAAACAAAAAAAACAGGGTACTTATTTGATAATGAAACAAGCAAAATTGATGAGATCATAAGGGACCCTTCAAAATTTGGTATTCCGTCATGGCTTTTTAACAGAAAAAGAGATCCAGAAGATGGGGTTGACAAGCATTTGATTGGAGCAACTCTAACTTTCACCCAGGATACTGACATAAAGATGATGAAGAAAATAAGGTCTTACAAAGGAATAAGACATTCTTTAGGTTTGCCTGTTAGAGGTCAAAGAACAAAATCAAATTTCAGGAAAAACAAAGGAAAAGTATTAGGTGTTAAAAGAAAAGAAGGAGTAAAAGCAGGTAGAGTATAAATGGGCGACCCAAAAAAACAAAGAAAGAAATTTTCAAAGCCAGTTCATCCATGGCAGAAAGAAAGAATCGCTGCAGAGAAAGGTGTATTAGAACAGTACGGGCTAAGAAGGAAATATGAAATCTGGAAAATGGACTCATTGTTAAGAAAGCTCTTACACAGGGCAAAGATAATTATAGGAGAAAGAACCTCACAATCAGACATAGAAAAAAAACAATTATTAGAAAGACTTTACCATCTCGGATTATTGAAAAGAGACTCAAAAGTTGAAGACATTTTAAACCTTACTTTAAAAGATATCTTAGAGAGAAGACTTCAAACATTAGTGTACAAGAAAAACATAGCAAAGACAATGTTGCAGGCAAGGGAGTTCATTACGCATGAGCACATAGCAGTAGGTAACAGAAAAATAACAACTCCAAGCTATTTAGTTTCAATTGAGGAAGAGCCTCAAATTAAATTAATTCACTCTATAAAATTATCAGATTATGCTGAGAATGTAAAAACAGGATAAAATGGAGCAACGCCAACAAAGATGGGGAATTGCGCATATTTATGCATCATACAACAATACAATTATTCATATTACTGATATAACAGGCACAGAAACACTTGCTGTTGGCTCAGGGGGCATGGTTGTAAAAAGTGACAGGATGGAAGGATCACCAACAGCAGCAATGATTGCTGCAAAAAAAGCAGCTGAGATTGCGATGGACAAAGGTATTACTGGAATTCATGTAAAAATAAAAGCTCCAGGTGGTCATAATGGACCAACAAGTCCTGGACCAGGAGCACAAGCTGCAATAAGAGCCTTATCTAGAATCGGGCTGAGGATTGGCATTATAGAAGAGGTAACACCCTTGCCGCATGATGGTTGCAGAAAGAAAGGCGGAAGAAGAGGAAGAAGAGTTTAAGCTTAAAAATGGAAATAAGAGTTTTAGAAAATAACAAAGAGCAAGGAAAACTTTCTTTTATTTTAAGAGACTCAAACAATGTTTTTGCAAATACCTTAAGAAGAATTATGGTAGATGAAGTGCCGACTATGGCTATTGAAAATGTTGAATTCGTAAAGAATAATTCAATACTTTATGACGAGATAGTTGCTCATAGGCTTGGATTAGTGCCATTAAAAACTGACTTAAAATCTTACAATTTGCCAGAAAAATGCAAGTGTGAGGGCAAAGGTTGTAACAGATGCCAGTTAAAAATGGTGTTAAGAGCAAATAAAGTGGGGACTGTTTATGCATCTGAAATCAAAAGCAAAGACCCAGCTGTTAAGTCAGTTTATGGAAATATGCCAATTGTGAAACTTCTTAAAGGTCAAAATCTGGAGTTAGAAGCTACTGCTGTATTAGGCAGAGGCAAAGACCATATAAAATGGAGCCCCTGTCACATTTATTATAAATATAGGCCAATCGTGGAGATAACAGGTGAAGTAAAAAATCCTGAAGCTATCATAGAAGTTGATCACAATAACATTTTCGAAATAAAAGACAGAAAGCTCGTTATAAACAAAGACAAAGTTTTGGATTGTGATTTATCACTTGATTTTTCAGAGATAGATAAGAATGTTAAAGTAAGTGCTAGCGATACAGATTTTGTATTTTACGTTGAGTCATTTGGTCAGTTGAACTGCAAGGAAATCGTCAATAAAGCAACAAACATTTTTGATGAGCAGCTTGATGAGTTTGTTGAAGAATTAAAGAAGGCGAAATAATCACTCTCGGTATACGCGGGGGTGTCAGAGCCTGGTCAATTTCAACTTATAATTGAAGACTTGATGAATACGGTTGAGGCTGAAGCAAAAGCCGTATACCTTAGTGGTTGCGCGGGTTCAAATCCCGTCCCCCGCATTAAAATTTAGGTAATAGTTATGGAACAAATAAGCTTTGATGAATGGAAAAAATTGGAAATGAAAGTTGGAAAAATAGTTGAGATAGAAAAAGTTCCAAAAACTGAAAAGTTGTATAAATTAAAGGTAGATATTGGGGAAAAGAGTATTCAAATAGTAACTAGTCTTGTTCCTTATTACAAAGAAGAAGAACTAATAGATAAAAAGATAATTGTTTTGATTAATTTGAAACCAGCTAAATTTGGCGGTGAAGTTTTAGAAGGTATGTTGCTTTGTGCAGAAAAAGAAGACGGCAGCGAATGTGTTTTGCTTACAGTGGAAAAAGATATTGAAATTGGAACTCAAGTAACATAAAAAATTCAATCAAACAATACGAAACAATAAATAAATCACATCAAAAAAATCGAGCGACCCTTGAAAGTAAAATTGGAGAGGAGGCCCGCTTATGACTATTTAATGCAATGTATAGGCGAGGTGAAAATTATTGGCAGGAAATTTTCACCGAGTACTAACTATTGTGCCGAAGGCACGAATTGAAAATTTAAATCGAATTGATTAGAAATAACCAGGTAATAAAATGACAAAAAGAACAGGACCAACAAATCCAATTTTGTTACGTTTAATTATGGAGTTAAAGAAGAGGAGCAACGAGCAGAATGCAAATATTTGGAAAAGGGTTGCGAATGATTTAGAGAAGCCTACAAGGCAAAGAAGGATTGTGAACCTATCAAGTATAAGCAGGTACACAAGGGAGAACGAGATAATTGTGGTGCCTGGAAAAGTACTTGGCGCAGGTAATTTAAGTCATAAACTCACAATTTCAGCTTTCCAATTTTCAAACGGTGCAAAAGAAAAAATTGAGAAGGTAGGAGCAAAAATTATCCCATTGCTAGATTTAAGCAAAGAAAATCCAAGTGGTAAAGGA
>CAZUSQ010000026.1:0-2376 GCA_964622655.1 uncultured Methanosarcinales archaeon | reverse complement strand
AGCAAAAATTATCCCATTGCTAGATTTAAGCAAAGAAAATCCAAGTGGTAAAGGAATAAGGATAATAGGTTGAATAAAATAAAAATGATAATAGATGCCAAAGATGCTATTTTAGGAAGACTAAGCAGCTATATTGCAAAGCAGATTTTGCTAGGCAATAAAGTAGATGTAATTAATTGTGAGGAAGCTGTTATAAGCGGAAGAAAGCATGCGATACTAAACGGGTATATAAAAAGATTGCACAGAAAAGCACCTGGAAAAGGACCTTACTTCTACAGAAGACCTGATATGCTTGTCAAAAGAACAATAAGAGGAATGCTGCCATTTAAAAGAGCAAGAGGCAGGGATGCTTTTAAAAATGTAAAGTGTTATATTGGAGTTCCTGATAATTTAAAGGAAGAGAAAATGATGGCAATTAAAAATGTGGGTGTTGATAAGCTGCAGTCAACTGATTACTTGAAAGTCAAAGATATATGCAAGGCTGTTGGAGGAAAATGAAACCTATTCATAAATCTGGAAAAAGGAAAACTGCAATCGCAAGAGCCACACTAAAACAAGGAAATGGTTTAGTTAGGATAAATAGCGTTCCGATTGATTTTATACATCCGAAAATATCAAGGCTTAAGCTAAGAGAACCATTGATATTGGCTGGGGATGTGGCTAATAAGGTTGATATCGATGTAGATGTTATTGGAGGTGGCATTACTAGCCAAGCAGAAGCTTCAAGATTAGCAATTGCAAAAGCGCTTGTTGAATTTGCCAAGGGTGAAAAATTAAAAGAAACTTTCTTGAACTATGATAGAAATCTTCTTGTTGCTGATGTAAGAAGGAAGGAGTCTGCAAAACCAAACAGGCATGGACAGGCAAGGGCAAAAATACAAAAAAGCTATCGTTAAAAATTATAGATAGGAGGTAAAAATGATCATTCCAATTCGTTGTTTTTCATGTGGTAAGCCTGTGGCACATCTTTATGAATATTACGTAGAAAGAGTCAACAAAGGCGAAGATAGGAAAAAAGTTTTGGATGACTTGGGCTTGCAGAGATACTGCTGCAGGACAATGTTTTTGGGGCATGTCGATTTGATAGACACAGCAGCTCAGTTTAAGAAATTTTAAGGTTATTTTTGATTTGATTTTTATGCCAATTACTAACATACTTTATGTTGATAGGAGTAAAACCCACAAATCACGAATCAAATTTTATTTTAAACAAAAAAGATTAGCTGCTAGAGTTCACACTTCTACTTACCCTTTAGCTCTGGGTAGGCTCAGGCAAATAGAATACGAATTGTTGCTATTGGCTGGTTCTGGGGAACAAATTCTTAGTTTAATAGACAAAATAAAAGGTGAAGATAACTTTGATATTGCAGTTATTTCTGATAATGAAGATGTTAGAATTAGAGTCAATAGCTTAGGGATCCCATCTTATGCTGCAATGCCATTTGAACAAAGTCTAGAAAGAATAGTTGTTGATTACAAAATAAAATAAGACAATGAAATTCATCATAGAGCATCTAGAACCAAAACTTTTTGAATGGTGTTTAATTGAATATCAGCATATTTCAAAAATTGTTGGAAAAAATAATTTGATTTTTACAAATATAAATAAAAAAGATAAAAACAAATTAAAAAAATATGGAACTGTTTATGATAAAAGTATTTCTGGATTAAATTTTAATAAATTATGTGTTTTATCCCAATATTCAAAAAATACATTAACAACAGAAGATAGAACTAAATTCCAATATTTTGTTTTTGGAGGCATTTTGGGTGATAATCCAGCTAAAAAAAGAACTCAGCAATTAATAAATAAATTAAAAAATAACAAAATAAAATTTGCTACAAGGAATCTTGGTAATAAGCAGATGCCAACTGATGCTGCAGTTTATGTTGCAAAAAAGATTTTGGAAGGAAAAAAATTTAATGATTTCAAATTTGTTGACGAGCTTGAAATTGAAATTAATGAAAATGAAAGTGTAACTTTGCCATTTAGATATGTAGTTGATGGAAATAAGTTAATAATAAATAAGAAATTGGTTAACTATGTGAGAAAGCGAAAAGAATTCTAGCACAATCTTTAAAAACCAAAATAGAAAACTAATTCTGAGATGGTTAATTTTAATGAAATAGCAAAAAAATGGCAGAAGAAGTGGGAAGAGAAAGAAATTTTCAAAGTAAAAGAAGATCCTAAAAAGAAAAAAGCGTACATTTTAGAAATGTTCCCATACACGAGCAATCGTATCCACATGGGCCATTTAAGGAATTATTCTATTGGTGATTGTTATGCTCGATATAAAAGAATGCAAGGTTACAATGTAATTTACCCTATGGGATATGACGCCTTTGGTTTACCAGCAGAAAATGCTGCCATTCAGC
>CAZUSQ010000025.1:4605-9606 GCA_964622655.1 uncultured Methanosarcinales archaeon | reverse complement strand
AACTCAATTGATTTTAGCAAAGGCGGTTTGACTTATAAACCAAATGAAAAGTATCCCTATACCTTTCTTCATAGGGGAGTAAACGTTATAAGATTTTATAAAAAAATAAAGGAAGAAAAAATTGGTGGTTATGACTACATCATTTACGAAGTCAAAGCTTATTTTATGTTTGAACTCAAATTTTGGCAATATGGCTATTTAGCTATACCAAAAAGTTTGGATAACAGATTATTTAATCATGTTATTAAGATATCCATGCAAAACCCACAAATAAAGGATTTATTTGGGCTTACTTTAATAATAAACAAATTCGGAAATTCAAGATTTCCAAGCTACGAGTTTGAAATTCTAAACCACGTTTATACTGAAGAGTTTGTTCAGGAGATTGAAAAGCTAAAAAAAGAAGGTTTATTTGATTTAGTACCTTTATTAGTTCCAAAATTTGAATTACTAAGATTAATTAGAGAAAAGAACAATACCTACAAAGATAAAACATGGCTTAATAAAATGGAAGCAATTCTAAGAAGAGAGTTAAAGATTAAAGAGCATATAGATATGATAAATCTCACAAGAGAATTACTAAAGTTAGGCATAACAGAAGAAGAAATACATAAAATGTGCCAAATAAATTATGAGAATGAATATTCATTCAAAGCATGCCAAGAACAAATAGATAGCATTAAAAAATATCTTGCTAAAAAAGAAAATACCATAACTAAAAATAAGTTTTTAGAGGAATGGTCAAAACAAATAGATGGATTACACCATGAAAGTGGCAACTAATAGTATATTTACGAATAAAACACGAATGAAAGTTTATAACCATTTTTTACATAAGTCTTAAAAAGAGACTTGTTTGAAAATTCGTTAAATTTTTAGTTAAATAATACCTTCTGCCCGACTTGTTTAAAAGAAAATATTTTATAGAAGTAACTATACAATAAAGAAAATGGTTATTGTGTTTCTATAATTGTTTTGTGCATATTGTTCATAGAATCGTGCTTAAATAGGACACGATATTTAGAGAAAAATAAAGATAATAATTTAAGATTCTTTTCTACAAAGTTCAACAATCCGAAACTTACCGATAAACTTTATGAAGTTTATGTGTTAAGAGACTTGATAGTCCATAACCACATTTGGACAATAAGCTAGGAGTTTGATGAAAATTATAACAAAACAAAAATTTACCAGAAATTGTTCGATGGTTATGGGGATAAAAGACCAGATAGAAAATATATACAATATGTTGATAAGAGGCAAAAAGTTACAAAAAACCTTAAATTAAACATTAATCCTATAAAAGTCAATACATAGGATGTTATAAAAGTATTTGAAGTAATGGTGGAGCTTTGTGATTTCTTGGAAAAACAAAACAAAAGCTATATGCCATTATCACATTTCCATTATAAATATAGAGGCGAGTTTATTACTTTTTATGATTTTGTAGATAAAATAATTAAAAATAAAAAAAGAAAAATCAATCTTTATTCTTCATCACGACCCCGAGTTTTTTCAGTTTCCTAATATAAGCTTCCTTCGTATGCTGCTGGAGCAGTTGTTCTATCTGTTGCCTTGTAGTAGAAGGCTGTGGCTCTTCAGATGTATTCTTTGTCATCTTTAACCCCAACCATAGCTTCTAACTCGGCTATCCTGTTTTTGAGATAAGCTACATTTTGTATAAAATCCCTCTGCTCAGAGAAAAACTTAACTATGTGCCTTTTGTTCTGCTTTATGTAGGCTTCAATTTCTCTATCAAACCTTTTATTTTCTTTCATTAACTTTATGACATCCTTCCTTGAACTTTCGTCCATGCTAAGCAAAGAAAAAGCCACAACTTGCTTCATTGTGGTTGGCTTGCTTTTCAGTTCCTCCAGCAACTCATCAATAACGTGCTTACATGAAAGCGTAAACACGCACTTGTTGGCATTTACTCCATTATTACCAGTTTCCGATTCTGGCAACGCTTTTATACTAGTTTTTCTTTTTGGCATTTTAGCTCATACCTCCTTGTGTTGTATGGGTGAGGAAAGGTTGGCTTTTGACGAGGCTGCCTTTCCTTCTTTTAACCCGTTTGACGAGGAGAAATAGTAACTATTTAAGCACACTCGTAGTCGATAGAATGGATTGGAATCTATCCAATCGTGTATATGTTTGCGAGAGTACGGGTATCAGAATGGTCAACTATCTTGTGCAGAATGAGTGTACCACGATTTTTATGGAAATTTTATATTTTTCAGAAAATCAAGGAATTCCAAACATTTTCTTAATAAGTTTGATTGCATATCGAAACACTTTACTATCTTTAATTGATGCAAGTATTCTATAAATTTCTTTTAGGTGATAACCCAATTGCTTAATTTTATTTAAGGAATTTTTTTTATCCTTGATACTATCATCTTTTTGTATTTCATTGTTAATTTCATTGATAACCCTATCAACATTTTGATTAAGCTGTTCTATATTGATAGTTTGATTTATAGTAACGTCTTGATTTTGGGAAAAGATAGAACCATATATTGTATTAACAGTAATTTTAGGCTCTATTTTAAAAATTTCTTCTTCACTTCCCTCTATCCTTTTTCTACCTGAATCGGTAATTTTTAGCAAAAAAGTACCATTGGCAAAATCTGCTGTCTTTTCAATTAATCCTTGATTAACCATATTCAAAATTATGCTACTTGTGTCTTTTATCAATACATTTGTTGTTTCTGACACTTTAATAGGCGATATTCTTATGTTTATTTGTTTAGAATTATCAATAGTTTTCAAAACATAATCCTCAACTTCAGTTCTTTTTTCTTTCAAAAATTCCTTACCCTCTTTTGTGATTCTCAAGCTGATTTCTTTTAAGGTGGTATTATCAATCTGAATAAACCCTTCATCCACACATAATTCGTTCAATAATTTAACTAATTCGTCTTCGGTAATAGAAAGTTCTTTGCTTAATTCTTCATGAGTTATAGAGAGCTCTGGATTAGGGCAATTTCTAATTTTTTTCAAAATAATATACTTAATTAGATTCTCATTAATTGACATCA
The DNA here is from genome assembly GCA_964622655.1 of uncultured Methanosarcinales archaeon. GTDB lineage: Archaea > Nanobdellota > Nanobdellia > Woesearchaeales > GW2011-AR4. Next base: position 6,565 of record CAZUSQ010000025.1, on the reverse strand, counting down.
TTTATTTTTCAATATAAAAACTTGGTTATCGTATTTTTGATAATTACAAGAATAAATAGGACTTGCTTTTCTTATTTCCCTATTTAATTTACTCCTATCATCATAAAAATATTGATAATTAATAGTGAATTCTTTTAAATTATCTACTACGGTTCTGTTTATCAATATTTGGAAATTATAATTAATTTGCTTGTCTTTATCATTCAAAGCTTGCCAGCTAATTTTATTTTCCTCAAACTCAAGAGCATTCGAATCCACACTTACCATAATACCAGTATTCCTAGCTCCTACATTTTGGAACATTAATAAAAAAGATGTTTTTTCATAGTAACCCATAAAAATATTTGGTGGGCAGTGCTTCTGATTTTCTGGATGGACAACGAAAATAATTTCTGGGTGTTTGAAATATCCATCAGCTATTAAATAAGTTAAAACTATGCCTACGACTGTAAGTAAAGAACCGATAGCAAATTTCGTGGTTGAGTTCATAACCAGATGAATTTTATGATGTATTTAATAATTTTTTGCTAATTTCCTTGCCCTCTTTAGTTAAAGAATAAAGCCTACCTTTTTTCTTTCTAGGAAATAGGCAAACAGCAATTTTTTTCTCACTTAACTCTCTCAAAGTTCTTGCTATGCTGGAATCCTGAGTTTTAATGGCATCCATTAACTGCTTGGGGGTTTTTGGCTCATCCAATAGCTTTACAATCTTCTGCCTTAATTCTCCTGATAGTACAAAGGAATACTTTTCTAACTTCATAACAGAAAAAGCAAGTTTTATATATAAACACTTACCTAACATTTACCTAACTTAACTTATTGGCAAAATGGGAGACGGAATACCCTCTACAGTAAGGGCAATAAACAAAATTGCTGAATATGAGCAACACGTCAATGAATATAATAATCTATGTTCTAGTCTAGGACAAGAAGATACTGAAACATTTATTTCAGAAACTGAGAAGATTATAAAAATTCAAAAAGAAACGCTTGATTTCTTAAATAGGTTAACTCAACAAGAAAAAAATAAGCAATTAAAAAGTCAAGTTTCAGTTTTTAGATATAGTGTTAAAAATGCTTATGATGAAATGGTTGATAAACTTAAAGAATTTAAAGTAGAATCTGTTGGTAAGACAAAATTATTTTGTCCTTATTGCAAGACCAACTTTTATCGTGAAGTAGGAGATAAAGAGTATTCTGCAACATCCGAATGCACAAATTGTGGAAGGGTTTCAAAAATTATCTTTGGAATTTTTATAAAAATGACAAGCAGAGGAACAGGTCAAATAAGTTATGCTCAGCCCAATTATAATGTTCGATTTAAGTTAAAAAACACCAACAAAGAGGAGGTTATTAACTTTAATTCTAACAATAACATAGAGTTAAAAAATGGTGACAAAATAGCGTTTATCTATAAGAAAAAGTTTTTTGGAAATGACTTTAATAATAAACCGTCTTTCTTACTTAATTACAAACTGAACACTATCTTTAATTTGTATTAACTTCCAAAAAACACAAAGTTTAAATATCACCGTATATTTACGGGAATAATGGCAAGAAAAGATTCAGACTATTTATCGGTTGATATTCCAAAAAGCATAGTGGTGGAACTTGATAAAATCCTGAAAAAAGAACCTCGATACGGGAGCAGATCTAGCTTGATTAAACTAGCCCTTAATGAGTGGATTACAACCTATAATCAAGCATCTTATAAACCAACAAGGGCGGATGAGAAAGCCATACAAGACTTCATATAAAAAAAAAAAAGAAAGAAGTAAAAATCACGCTTATTAGTATGATTCAAGATTATAGTGGCTTCTTAAAGCTGTAGTGCAATCTTGAATTTGCAGGCACGGCTGTTTCTGTAGGGTTGTGTGGCTTATACGGGCTTTGAGAGAAACAATCCGTATAAGTGTACGGATGAGGACGGCCACTATGCTATACCAGTTATTGCTGGTGT
>CAZUSQ010000025.1:0-4595 GCA_964622655.1 uncultured Methanosarcinales archaeon | reverse complement strand
ATATGATTCTTTAGTGCAGGATTATGACTTCCATTTTAGGAAATATAATTCTAATTTAAGGATTTTTATGCAGCCTGATACTTTGATTCAGAATGTTTATGATCCGCAATCTCTTAATCGTTATTCCTTTGAGCGTAGCAATCCGTATAAGTATACGGATGAGGACGGCCACTATGCTATACCAGTTATTGCTGGTGTTGGCGGCTTCTTTGCTGGAGCCATCGGCTATTGGGTTTCTACCCCGATAGATAGAGATAACCCTCAATGGGGCAAAAGACTGGGACTTGGCTTACTTAGCGGTCTAAATGTTGGTGTAAATTCAGCTTTGATTGCTTCAGGTTCATTAACTTCAGCAGGAGGAGCGATTAGATTTGCAGGCGGTAGCGGATTAGCAGCATTTGGCCGAACTACAGCATATACTGGATTAGGTTCTACATCCATGCAACTATACAACAGTCTTATAACACAAGAAAGGATAAGGGCAGCAGATTATGCAACCAATTTGGCTATTGATATTGTTACAGGAAATTTTCAAATATACAAGATGGGTGGTGAATTTGCACCTATTTCAAACCTAGATTCAAGAAGTGGTATTAAGTTTGCCATAAATTATTTTGCTCAAACTACTTTTGCCACAGCTTCCCAAGGATTTTTAAATCTCCTACAACAGCTGAATTTAAATTTGAATGGCAACAACGCTAATCAAGCAGGTAATTCTCAGCCATCACAAGGAAGTAACTCTGATAGTGGCTCTGGTGGCGGTTATGTGCCGGGAGTTGGATATGTTACAGACGATGGAAGGACTTACCCCACCAATAATCCTGATTGGAAACCATGTGGTTGTAGCATAAATTAACATAATAAATTTTAAATAGAGAAGATATTAAAGAGATAAATTGTTAACCTAAACACAATGACAAAGAAAAAATTTAGTTGGAAAATATTTATCATTGCAGCATTGGGTTATGTAGTTCCCATTTTGTTGTTTGCTTATTCAAAAGTAATTTTTCGGGGTTTTTTTGCAGGTTGGGTAGCTTATGCAATCTTTATTGTTTACTTTCTTTTTTTTACCAAGTATCTGATTAATATGATTAATAATTCAAAGTAACCTATTTCTTCTCAATAATCAATTTTTTATGGTACGTAAAGTTCTTCAAGTGACAACTCTCTTTTTCCGTCAATAACCCAAAAATTAATTCTAAAATTTGCCCCTATTTTTCCAGTGGAAAACTTTTTATTATTGCAGCAATAATTACGAAGTATGGACAAATTCAGGGGATTTAATATTGTTAATGAAACTTTAAGCGATAAATCAACTCTTTCACATTACTTCTTACAAAATAAACAACTAAAAGGAAAAGAATATAAAACTGAAACTTACGATTCAAACTCAAACATCTATTCAAGAATTGAGAATAACTTTAATTTTACAGGCAGAAATGCAAGCTCGTTTATTTTAAATTTGATTTCAACATCTTCTTACACATTTGACAGAAATTCCTTAAATCCAAGAATAACTAACATTTCCTATAAATATGATAATTATTCGAATTTAATATCAAAAACAAGTTTTGGAGACATTAATGCAACTGGTGACGAGAAATACGAGAATTATAGCTATGCTATGAACACAAGCTCATGGATACTGGACAAAGTTTCATGGTATTTGTTGTTTGATTCCAATTTCAATAAAATACGTGAAACTAAATACTTCTATGACAACCATCAATACGGCGACCCTCCATCAATCGGAGATTTAACTAAGCAGGAAAATTATCTCAGCACAGGCGGCGGAAACCCGACGACTTCGTATGTCTATGATTCGTATGGAAATATCTACAGGCAAACAGATGCTTTAGGAAGAACTACTGTTTGGGATTATGGCACTAAAGATTTGACTTATACTTATCCTGACAGAATAACAAATCCTTTGGGACATGCAACAGATTATGTTTATGACGTCGGGACTGGAAATGTTTTATCCTATACTAAAAATGGAATAAAAAATTCTTATGAGTACGATTCTTTTGGAAGAATAACAAAAGACATTGATCCCTATGATTCATCAGACTTTCCAACGAAATCTTATGTTTATAATTTTGATGGCATTGCTCCTGAAATAATTACAGTAAAGCAACGGACGACTTCAAACAACACTTTAGATATAAATTATGTCTATGATGGCTTTGCTAATCTAGTGCAGATTAAGACACCAGCAGACAATGGCCAGCAAGTTGTTAAAAACTTATTTTATGATGGCTTGTTCAGAGTAAATTCAGAGCAAAATCCATATTTTGATAATTTTAATGTTAACTTATCAACTGCATCTAATATAACCAATAAAACAAAATACAATTATGACGCTGTTGGTAGAATAACTTCTGTAATTAATCCTGATGGTACTATTAAAAATACTACTTATAACCATTGGAACATCACTGATTATGCTGAAAATCAAAATAGACATACCTACATTCTTGACGCTTATGATAGGATAATAGAAGTCAGAGAATATAATACGGATTATTACATTGGAGATAATCAGAGTTATAATACGACATATTCCTATGATGGTGCTGATGAGTTAATCGGAATCAGGGATAATTATGGGAACAATTTTAATTTCTCGTATGATTCCTTAGGGCGTAAAGTTAAGTTAATAGACCCTGACCTTGGTACTTGGACTTATTCTTATGATTTGGCTGGTAACCTAGTACAACAGATAGACAATAAAGGAAATGTCGTAAAACTAAGCTATGACGCTTTAAACAGGATATTACAAAAGAATACTACATCTCAAATCTTTACCTTTGGCTATGACAAGCAATATCAAGGAACATTATCAAATCTGAGTTATGACAATATAACCTACATATATACTTATGATGATAGATTAAGAGTCACAAAAGAAACACTTAAAATAAGGAAATTTAGCTTCGACACTGGCCAAACCTACGATTCAATGGATAGAATCCTAGAAACTAGATTGCCAGATAATGACGATTTTGATTATTACTACAGCCAGCAAGGTAAACTGGATAAAATTAAAGGTTTCATTAACCAAACTAAATATAACTCATTAGGTAATCCGCTTAATAGAACTTACTTAAATAATAAAGTTACAGCATTTGACTACATACCTACAAACCTACGTTTAAGGCAAATAAAGACCGACACAGCTCAAAACCTCAACTATACCTATGACAATGTAGGAAATGTGCTTTCTATCAATGATTCAGCCCAAAATAGGACTTATAGCATGAGTTATGACAGGCTTGATAGATTGACTAATGTTTCAATAAACAACTTTAATTGGGTATACTCGTATGACGCCATTGGGAATATCTTAAAGATTGTTCGAAATAGCTCGGAAACAACTTACTTAAAATATGATGAAAGATTGGCACATTTCCCATATAAAATTGTAACAACTCAAACTGGAGTGGATGTTTATAGACAATATACTTCTAATACTTCAAACAAAACTAAAGTAGTAGAATTCTATATAATTAATGATAGAAATGTAACTCTAAGTAATATAAATTGGACAGCAGAGTTCGGAGATAATGCAGATTTAAACTCAACTTCCCCCATAAGTCTTGGAGTAAAACAGAATGTTTTAGTCATTGTAGAGCATAATTATTCAAAAGGCGGAAATTATTTAGTTAATGTTACAAGCAGAGGCGGAAATTCTACTGATTACGAAAGATTAAATCAAATATTTGGTGCTATTGCTAACAACTTAAATGTTTTAAAGAAAAATGGCTCTAATATCTTTACAGAGTTTAATGCCAAAAACTCATTAAGCCAAGTTTCTATAAACTGGACTTGGAATTGTTCTAACGGAGTTCAATCTTCTGTACCATTCAATATGACATCTAATGAAAACTTAATGGTTGTAATGGAGCATAATTACTCATTAAGCAATCCAAATCTAACATGTTCTGTTTATTCTGCTGACGGAAACCAAAGTAAGTTTACAACTATTCTTTTTGATGGAATCCAGATAGAAGATTATAATTCAAGTGTTATAGATTCCGATACAATCAGAGTTAAATTCCAAATAAAGAACTACTTTAGTGCTTTAAATGTGAGTTGGAATATAACAGCGGATAATCTAGTATTTAACGCTTCTGGAATATCACTAACACAAGGACAACCTACCACAATAACTCAAGAATTGAACTTCACAACTGCTGGAAATAAGCAAATCAAAATAACAATTGGCTCTGGCAACTTTACATACACCTATTCCGAAAATATTAAGTTATACTCATTGGGAATACAGAACTTCATTGACTATGTGAAGAACGGAACTACAAGAATATTCAATTTCATAATAAAGAACGACTGGACAAGCTTGACCGCAAGATTCAACATAAGCAATCCTGTATTGGAGAATACTACATCATTGGCTAATAACGAATCTCTAATTGTTGTCATTGAGGAAGATTACTCACAGGGAAACAAGCAGGTTGATATCAAGGTCTTCAATCAAACATTGCAGGAAGAATCGTTAATTGAAATCTTTAAGATTAGACAGATTTAAATAGAACAACTACAAACTTTATTTGAAGCTGATAAAAGAACAATAG
>CAZUSQ010000024.1:0-9617 GCA_964622655.1 uncultured Methanosarcinales archaeon | reverse complement strand
ATAATATCAAAATAATTCTCGAAAAAGAGTCTAAAGGCAAACAAAATAGGCAACATCGGCATCGGGACAACCACAAGCAACTACACAAACTATTAGCAACATTGAATGCGATGCCAATAAAATCTACAAAGGCGAGCAATTAATAATAGCAACCCACAACTCAATAACTTTCCTAAAAGCAGTTAATGAAAACGGCAAGATTCTGCCAGGAGATTACCTAACAGCATCAAGCAAAGCTGGCTATGCAATGAAGGCAGATGAAGATTCAATTGTATTAATTGGAAGAGCATTAGAGCCATTAAACTCAAGCGAAGGAAAAATATCAGCTTTCATACAAATAACAACAACAAATTCAATCTCAAACATAAATGAGGAAAGGCTAATTGAAGAAGATGACAAAGAAATAGAAGAACTGGAAGAAAAGTACGAAATAGACTTGGAAGACATAAAGAAGGAAAAATCAAAGAAAAAGACAAAGCTTGAAAGGGTAAAGGAAAAGCTATTGACAAATGTCACAGTAAGTACTGCAGCAACTGTAACTCCAACTCCACAACTTGATTACATGACAAAAGTAAACGGCTCTGTAATAATAAGGCTTTCTAATTAAGAAAGTCAGCCAAGATTTACAGTATTGACAATTTTATCTGCATTATAATCGTAAATTATCAGTTTTGTTTGATATCTCAATAAATAATCTCCAACCTTTACATTTGCATAAACATCAGGGAATTGCTGCTTTAATGTGTCCAAAGAAGCTGCATCAAGCAGCCCGCCAATAGGCTGCTGGTTTTCCAAGCCTTTTAGCTCAGGATGCTTATTTAATTTTGTAAAGAAGTCAGCCGGCAATTGAGGCAATTGTTGCTGCAAACTAACAGTTCCTCTTATTTTATCATTGCCATAGTCATAAACTACAATCCTGTCAGTGTATTGAACAATAAAGTTTCCTATGTAAGAAATATCCATGCCACTTATTTGAGCTTGCAAATTAGCAAAATTATTATTATTTATTTGGATAATATTTAATGGTGCTGTACCAACATAGCTCTTCATCTCATTATGCAATGTCAATTTCTTCAGAAAATCATTGAGATTTATTGTTGTTGGAACTAAGGTTTTTTTTAATTGACTGATATTAACTAAAGAAAATATGCTAACAATCAATGTTGATATTATCACTAAAATAATAATGTATTGAAAAAATGGTTTTTCAAATAAATGCTCTCTTGCCATATAACATTTATTAATATGGATATATTTAAACCTTACCATTAAATAGTTAGCGAGCTAAGTAATTGGACAATAAGTTTTAAAATTAAATTGATATTCAATCTGCCTTCGGCATGTCGATAAATGCTTTGCATTTTCGATCACATTCGCATGTCAAAAATCAAAGATTTTTGAACACACTCGGAAATCTTCGATTTGCGATGAATTTTAGTGCTCGAGTGAGTTGTGAGCGAGTGAAACAAAGTTCACTCGCATGCCACTAAATTTTTCGCCGAGTGTAACATTTGTCGCGAAGCGACGTGTCGATATGTCGAAAATACCTAATATTTTCGATCACACAGCGAATTTTCAATTCGCATGGAATTCCAAAGGAATTTTCGATCACGATCGGAAATCGCAAAGCGATTTACCGACGGATTGAATTTTGTCCTAAAATTAATGTCATTTTCTAAAACAAATGAAATATACTCACTTGCTTAGTAATTTAGGCTACGCAAAAACGAAAAAAAGAAAAAGAGGCGACTAAATGAAATACATTGATTTTAAATGCAAGCGAAAATCATAGATTTTCGGTGCCACGAAAATGCATTGCATTTTCATTGGAAAAAGGTGAAAATTAGCATTCTTTTGCTTACACTCCTATTGCTATCGTTTAGTGCTTTTGCTGCTCAAATAAATAGCACAAGCTACAAGCAAATTGTAATTGTGTCTGTTGGTGGCGAAAATGTCTCAAGCCCTTCCTATAAAACAACTTTAGCAATAGGCATAATAAGCAGAATCATCAATTCAACATCTTATATCAATAGATTAGGTTTTTTCTATACATGGAAATTGGCCAATGATCAGCCTTGTACTTCTGCTGACCAGTGTGAAGGAGGTTTTTGCTGCAGCAATAAATGCAAAAGCTCTGCATGTCCTAGTGAAGCTGGTCCAGCTCCAAGTGCAGGAGCAGCAGCAGGTGCCCCAGGTGGAGGTGGAGGGGTTCTAGTGCCAAAAATTGAAGAAGAAAAGGTAAAAGAATTCAGCATCAGCCCAAGCTCTATTAAAGAGCAATTGACATTAGGAGCTGCAAAAACGCAATCAATTAAAATAAAGAACACAGGCAATACTGCATTAAGCTTTAAATTGAGTGTTGTAACAATCGATGACCTTGTTTTCTTATCAGACAATAGCTTTAGTCTTGAGTCAGGCCAAGAAAAAAGCATTGAAGCTAATATAATTGGAAAAAGACTTGGCTCTTACTTTGGTGATATAGAAATTACAGCAGATAGCATAAAAAAATCAATTACAGTTATTGTTGAGGTTGAATCAGAGCAAGTCTTATTTGATGTAAAAATAGATATTCCATCAGCTTACAAAGAAGTACAAGCAGGAGATGACTTAAAAGCGCAGATTACATTGCTAAATGTAGGTCCTCCAAGAAAAGTAGATGTTACAACAACATACATCATAAAAGACAGGCAAGGCAATATTGTTCAGGAAGCAACAGAAACATTTGCTGTTGAAAAGCAAACATCTTTTGTAAAATCCTTCAAGATACCACAAAACCTAAACCCAGGCCAATATCTTGCAATTATTGAAGTAAGATATGCTGATTCATTTGCAGTTTCAAGTGAATTATTCACAATACTGCCAAAGGAGGAAGCAATTATACAAAAGGCTGTTAAATCAAATATAGCATTAATGCTTGCAATGGTTGTTTTTGTTGGAATGATGTTTTTGTTTGCATATTTGTTGATGCCAAGGATTGGGAGAAGCAAGCTTGAGAATTATTATAAGATGTCGTATAAGACAAAAGAGGCTATTGCCAGAAACGACATTGCAAAAGCAAAGAAGTTGTACATTAATGCAAGAAACATATATGTCAATTTGAAGGCTAAAGAAAAAAAGATGGTTTATAACGATTTAATGAAGATTTACAAAAGATTGAAGTAATAACCAACCGAAATATATTTAAACATAGTTCTTACATTACTGTTACACTACATGTCGGAAATCAGTAAGATGCGAGTGAGCTCGTTTTTGCGAACTCGCTCACAACTACCTGATTTCCGATCACACTCGAAAATTTTCAATTCCGAGAAAATTCCGTGAGTTGTGAGCGAGTGCACTTCGCTCACTCGCATTCGACGGAATTTTCTGGACCACAAAAGCAAAGCTTTTGCCGGTTTCGATGAAAAAGAGGTGAATTTTTATGGTTTTTAATGTTTTATTTAGATTTATGTATTCTGGTTTCTTAAAATTTTTTAGGGTGATGTCTTTTGGCGTTTAAAAGATACATTCACAAGCATGGAAAAAAGCTTGGCCCTTATTATTATGAGAATGTTAGAGGTCCTGATGGAAAAGTCAAAACAATTTATGTTGGCACAAACCCACATGACCATCCAAAGCATAGGATAAGAAAACCATTATTTTTCTTGATTCTTGTTTTAGTTCTCATTCTGATTTTAGGTGGCTCTTTATTTTTCATGCAAAACAAAGCATATTTGATAAAAAAAGTAAGATTGCAAGAGCCAAATTTTGACATTGATCAGATTTTGCTTAAGGTTTTGATAAGGAGTAATGAATTTCTTGAAAAGCAAGTCAGAATAATGAATACTGGTAATGAAGAATCAACCATAAATGTTAATGTCCAAGGCTTATTTGACATAGTAAGAATTGATTATGCTTCTTTCACATTAAAGCCAGGTCAAACAAAAATTGTCAATTTAAATTTCTCTTCTTTTGTGCCAGAGCAGAATATAGAGCATCAGCCAAGCATCTATGTTGGCAAGCTTATTGTCACTTCTGAAAAAGCATCTAGAGAAGTTCCAATAGTTGTTGAGATTGAAACTAAGAATGTTCTTTTTGACATGAACCTTAATCCAGTTGCGATTGAGAGAAAGGTTAAGCAAGGCAGCGATACAACAATAGAAGTCAGATTATTTAATCTTCAGAGCATAGAATCAGCAAATGTTGATGTTGAGTATTTTGTCAAGGACATGAACGGCAACACTATACAAACTGAAAGTGAGACTGTTGTTGTAAAAACTCAAGCATCTTTTTTCAAGACAGTGCCTATACCTATCAATTTAAAGCCTGGTCCATATGTTTTTGCTGGCTTGGCTAGATTTGGCAACTCAATTGGAACATCAAGCTACTTGTTTGATGTGATTGGGCCAGAAGCAGAAGCAACATTTGTTCAGTTCTGCAAAAATAGTGTGCTTTGCTTAGGATTGTCAATAGCAACTTTGCTTTTATTGTTTGCCTTGATGGCTTATTTCTACTTTTTTGTTGGAGCTTATTTGTACGAGAAAGTCACAGGCATTGTTACACTACCAAGAAAGAAGGAAGAAATTGAAGAAAAAGCAAGTATTTTTGACAAAATAAAAAATAAAATTGAGGAATGGAGTTTAGAAAGAGCAAGGATAAAAGCTGAAGAAGAGAAGTTGAAAAAAGAAGAAGAATTGCGAATGCTTGCAGAAGAAAGAAAAGTTGCAAAGCCAAGCAAAAAGCTAAGAAGATTTTACGAAGCTCTAGAACAAGCAAAAGAAGCGATTAATAAAAGTGATATAGCAGAAGTAAAAAGGCTTTATGTCGAAGCAAATAACTTGTACATTAATTTGCCAAATAAGGAAAAGCAACAAGCTTACAAAAATTTATTGGAGTTGTACAAGCAAAAAAACTTGCTTGCAAAATCGGCTGAAAGAGAAGATAAGATAAGGCAAAAAGAAGAGAAAAAAAGGGCAGAGATAGAAAGTAAAAAAGAAGAAGCATTAAGAAAGCAGAAAGAGCTTGAAGCAAAAAAACTTGAGCAGGAAGAGAAAAGAAGAAGAGAAGAAGAATTAAAAAAACAAAAAGAATTAGAAAAGCTAAAATCAGTAGAAGAAAGAAAGAGAAAAGAAGAAGAGCAAATAAGGCTTGAAGAGGAAACAAAAATAAAAGAAGAGCTAGAAAAAAGGCAAAAAGAGCTAGAAAAACAAAGGATAGAGGAGGAAAAAAGAAACCTAGAAGAAGAAAGAAAAAGAAGGCAAGAACAAGAAAAAAGACAGATAAAATTAGAAAAGCAAAGGCAAGAGCAAATTAAAGCACAAAAGCTTGAGAGAATAAGGCAGATTGAAATAAATTTAAGCAAAAATAATGAAGCTGTTCAGCAGCTTAAATCTGAATTAAGGAAATTAGAAGAAGATAAAAATATTTTATCTAAGAAAATTGATGAAATTGAATCTGACTCAAGTAAAATTGATGATGAAATTCCTGAAAAATCCAAGCAGATTGATGAGATAAACCAAGAAAAGAGTTCTTTGCTAAGTACTTACAAGAAGCAGATTGAAGAATTAAATCAAAAAGAAGAAGCTGAAAGAATTGATAGAAACCAAAAAATAAAAGAGCTAAAAGCAAAACTAGCAGAAAAACAGCAAGCTTTGACTAAAGAGCTTGAGGAAGAGCTGAGCAAGCTTAGTCCTGCTAAGAGAAAGGCAACAGAGAAATGGAGAAGAATGGAGCTAAAGGCAAAGCTAAAGCTTGATGAGCATAATTTTGAAGAGGAAATTAAAAAATTAGAAAGCATAGCGACTGATGAAAAGAAAGCAATAGAGGATAATTACAAGAGTTCTTTAAAAGAAATAAACAAAAAGCAGAATGAAATTAGAATACAAATTTCTGATTTGGAAAAAGAAAAAGAGCAAGTAATACTTGAGAAAGGCAGTATTCCGAAAGAATTGCAAAGCAAAAACAATCAAATACAAAAAATAAAGCAGCAGCTTGAAAATCTTGAAAAAGAAAGAGAACAGCTTAATGCAGATTTGATAAAGCTTAAGTCAGAGTTGTCTAAATTCAAGGGATTTTTCAGCACTATAATTTCAAGCTATAAAGAAAAGGCTCAAAAGAGAAAAGAAGCAAAGGAAGAGCTAAAAAGGCTAAAGCAAGAAGAAAAGCTAGGGTATGAAGAGGAAAAGAGAAAAGCTAAGGAAGAAAAATTAAAGCTTAAGGAAGCAAAGAGAGAAAAAGAAGAAATAAGCTTGAAAGGATTGGAGGAATTAGAAGAAAAGATAGAAGAAGAAAAGCCAGAAAAAAAACTAAGCTTATTTGGAAGGTTATTTAAGAAAAAACCAGAAATTAAATTAGAGCTTGAGAAAGAGCCAGAATTAAAAGAAGTTCCAAAAAAGCCATCTGAGGAAAAATTATTTGAAAGATTATTTGGAAAAATAAAAACAGAGAAAAAAGAAGTTAAAGAAATAAAAGAGCTAGAAGAAGAAAAGGAAAAACTTGAAGAGCAAAAGCCAGTAAGCGAAGTAGAAGAGCTAGAGGAAGCAATAAGAAGCCTTGGCTTGTTTAAAAAAATAGAGAAGGAAAAGATTGGTAAAGAGAAGCCTAAAGAAATTAAGTTGCTTGAAGAGAAAAAGCCAAGTATATTAAGTAAATTATTCAAAAAAGTGCCTAAGATTGAAAAAATAGCAGAAATTAAAGAAGAAAAAAGAAAAATAGAGCTTAAGAGCAAAAAGTTTGTGAAATGTCAAAAAGCATTAGACACTGTAAAAGAGTTAATTGCTAAAAATAATATGCCTAAAGCGAAGAAGTTATATGTAGAAGCAAGGGAACTTTATGTTGGCTTAAGCCCTGAAGAGAAAAAAGAAGTTTACAATGAATTAATGGATTTGTATAACAAGATTAAATAAGTTCATCTTAATTTATCTTCTATTGGTCTTTTAACTTTTGCTTCTTTTTGCAAATCAACTCCAAGCTCTTGCAAGCCTTTTATGTGCATCTGCATCAATTGCTCAACAATTGAAAGAATTTTAAGCATCTCTTCCCTTTCTTTAGCTAAAGTTGTCAATGCTCCTTTGTGAAATCCAATCTGCTCTTCTTTGCTTATGTCTTTTTGCATTAAATAGATTAAAAAGAATTAGTATTTAAGGGTTTCTGAAATCTTTAGGATATGTTTTTCTTAAACCTCGTGTTAAAATATTTGAGCCTTCTTCATTATATCTATAATATTTGCCAGATTTGAGTATCACATGTTCTCCTATTACCAATTTTTTGCTTTCTCTTAGCCTATCCCTTACATACCTTACTTTATTCGAATCTAAGCTAGTACCTCTAATTATATCTTCGGTAGTATAAGAAAAACTAGATGTTTCTTTTTTCGATTGCCAGGAATATCCCCATCTTCTACCAACTCTTTCTCTTTTAAAACCTAATTCTTTGTAATGAGCAGATAGAAGTTTTCTTATTTGTGGTTCATTAATTATATCAAAATCTTGAGCATAAACCTTATCCCTATCTCTGAAAGCCTTTGATTTATTTTTAACATATCCAAAATCTCTTTTAACTCTAACACCGTAATAAACAACCTTATTGTATTTAACAGCTGCTGTCTCTTTCATTTTTCTATTAATAAAGTCTGTAATATAAGTTTCGTCAATTCCAAGCCTTTTTATTAAATCATCACTAGCAACTTCTGCAGCAGTATATGCTTCACCATCTTTTAGATGCCTATAATTATAATAAGTTAACACACTATAAACAAGTGTATCCAAATTATCGCCAAGAAATTCTCTTGATAATTTACCTTCTATTCTAGTACGCTCATTAGTAAGTGCCTCATACCATTGTCTTACATTATCTTCACCAGCTGAATTAAGGGTAGGAATACTGTTTTTATGTTGATTAAAAGCATCTAAGGCAGATTGAAATGGAGAAACTGCTTCTGAAAATGTATGAGTAGCTTCTTGTTCAAAATCGGCTCGTGCTGTATGTTGAATGCGATATTTTTCTAATAAAGAGTCCAACCTGCTCATAATCCACCCCAATCATAGGGACAATGCACACAATTTATAAATCTTTCTATTCTAAAGTAGTAACACATCATTCAAAACATTTTTAAAATATAATAATAACTCTAAATTATGACACAAATTTTAGGAATTGTAAAGGAAGGAAAGCTTTAAATAGGTACTTATGTAACATTTTACAAATCGACTTAAAGGTGTGTTAAATGAGGCAAACAAAAACTGAATCAAAAGAATGGATAGAATTTATAGGTAAAGAAACTAATGACATGAAAACAGGCAGTGATGACATTAGTTGGATATATGAATTCTTGGGTTGGGAAAAACATGCCAGACGAGCCTAAAATTATAGGAAGATTTGCCTTTGGTATTACTTTATATAAACATCCGGATAATAGAATTGAGTATAGAACGCAGAGTAGAAATGAAGGAATACCAATAGAGATAGTACTTATGCAATTAAGAGCTTTTTTAAGAAATCAAGAGAATGACTATTTTGATAAGTACGACAAAAGTATGTCTAGATTTAGTGATGAAGATGACAAATAGTTAAATGATTTAGTAGTTATTTTTCTGTATATCAATTAATAATTATGACTCAAATTTTGGGCATTGTCAAGCAAGGAAAGCTTATTCCAGCAGATTTATGGGTGAAGTTTGTAAATACCTTGGAAAATGACTTTGATAACCTTGAAACTAACAATGAAAGAGCTAAGCATAAACTTGCAGAAGCAATAGTTAATGCAATTAAAAAAAGAATTGTGCCTAGATTTGGCATACTGTTTTCTGGCGGTGTAGACAGCTCATTAATAGCTTTTGTTGCAAAAAAGCTGAATTGCAACTTTACTTGCTATACTGTTGGGATTGAAGGCTCTGACGATATCGAATGGGCTCAAAAAGTTGCAAATGAATATGGCTTTAATTTAAAATACAAAATATTAAATTTAGAGGAACTTGAAAATATTGTAAAAAATGTTGTTAAAATTCTTAATGATGCAGATATTGTAAAAGTAAGCGTTGGCTCTGTCTTGTATGCAGCTGGCAAATTAGCTGTAGCAAATGGTGATAATGCCTTATTTGGAGGCTTAGGAAGTGAAGAGGTTTTTGCAGGCTATAAGAGACATGAAACTGCTATGCAAAATGGATTTGAGACTTTGCATAAAGAATGCTGGAATGGATTAAAGCAGATGCATAGCAGAGATTTGCTCAGAGATTTTACAATTGCAAAGCATCTAGGCTTAGATTTAAGAACACCATTTTTAGATAAAGACTTGATAAAAATTGCAATGCAAGTTCATCCTATGTACAAGCTGGACAATGAAAACAAGAAAATAATACTTAGAGAAGCAGCTGAGTTTATTGGTTTAAAGAAAGAGTTTGCTTGGCGCAAAAAACAAGCTGCTCAGTATGGCAGTAATTTTGTAAATGGTATTGATAAATTGACAAAGAAAAAAGGTTTTAAGTTGAAAAAGGATTATTTGCAGAGTTTATTAAGATGATTTTTTAATTTATTTAAAATTTTTGAGTTAATTGTTAATTTTCAATCCGCCTTCGGCAAATTTTACTGCTCGGTTTTGCTGTTCTGCCATCTCGAAAATCAAAGATTTTCGATGATGATCG
>CAZUSQ010000023.1:6502-9620 GCA_964622655.1 uncultured Methanosarcinales archaeon | reverse complement strand
AGCGAAACATTTAAATACTCTACTAGTAACACTAGTATTTATGAAAAAAGTAGTATGGCTCAACAAGTCTAATGGGCAGCTTTGCGTTACAATACCTAAAGGCTCCAGCATAAAGGAGGGAGACATAGTAAGCGTGGAAAAAGAGAAGATTAAGAAAATTGTTTATAGTTCTGTTACTGGCGATATGTTTCATTATGGGCATTTAAGATTATTGCAGAATGCAAATAATCTTTGTGATTTTCATATTTGCGGAGTTCTTACAGACGAAGCAATTAAATCATATAAAGAGGCGCCAATCGCA
The DNA here is from genome assembly GCA_964622655.1 of uncultured Methanosarcinales archaeon. Taxonomy (GTDB): domain Archaea; phylum Nanobdellota; class Nanobdellia; order Woesearchaeales; family GW2011-AR4. The sequence continues at coordinate 9,319 of CAZUSQ010000023.1, read as the reverse complement.
ACTTTCAAAGAAAGAAAGGCAATTATTTCTTCACTCAGGTGCGTAGACATGGTTATTGCCCAAAATTCGTTAGACCCAACGGAAAATCTAAGAAAAATTCACGATCAATTTGAAGATACAAAACTAATTTTAGTTTGTGGCACGAATTGGAAAAAAGTTCCAGGAGCAGAGTATATCAAAAAAATCAATGGAGAAATTGTACAACCTCCATTTTATGAGAAATTATCAACAAAGAATATAGTCAATAAAATTTCAAAGATTTATAAAATGAGAGCTGATGAAAAATGAAAAAGGTTTATGTTGGCATGAGCACTGATGTGATACACCATGGGCATATAAACATAATAGAGACAGCAAGAAAACTGGGAGATGTGACTGTTGGTTTGCTAACTGACAAAGCCATTGCTAATTTTAAGCGCGTTCCTTTACTGTCTTATGGGCACAGGAAAAAAATAATAGAAAACATAAAAGGCGTAAAAAATGTAATCCCTCAGGAGACTCTTGACTATCTACCCAATATTAAAAAAGTGAAGCCAGACTATGTAGTTCATGGCACTGACTGGCGTGAAGGAATCCAAAAACAAACTAGGGCAAGAGTTATCGAAGCCCTTAATGAATGGAACGGTAAACTTATAGAGCCTGAGTACACAAAAGGAATATCTTCTACACAATTAATAAATGATATGCTTCAGATTGGCACCACCCCTGAAATCAGGCTTAAAAAACTAAGGAAATTGCTGGACCTCAAGCCATTGGTAAGGATTTTGGAAGTTCATAATGGGCTTACAGGCCGCATAGTTGAAAAAACAAGTATAATAGATGGAAACGCTATAAAAGAGTTTGATGGAATGTGGGCGAGCAGCCTAACAGACTCGGCTTCCAAGGGAAAACCGGACATAGAATTAGTCGATTTAACCTCAAGGCTGCAAACTATAGACCAGATATTTGAAGTAACCACAAAGCCAATGATTGTTGATGGCGATAGCGGCGGGCTGATAGAGCATTTTGTCTATACAGTAAAAACATTGGAAAGGCTTGGTGTATCTGCAGTTATAATAGAAGATAAAATAGGGCCTAAAAGAAACTCGTTATTTGGAACTGATGTGAAGCAAAAGCAAGATACAGTAGAGAATTTCTCTAAGAAAATATCTGCAGGCAAAAAAGCACAAGTAACAAATGATTTTATGATTATAGCAAGAATCGAGAGCTTAATATTAAAAAAGGGTTTGGACGACGCTCTTAGAAGAGCTAAAGCTTACATTAAAGCTGGAGCTGATGGTATAATGATACATAGCAAAGAAAAAGACACAAAAGAGATTCTAGATTTCTGTCAGGAGTACAAAAAATTTGAAAATAGGATTCCTCTTGTAGCAGTGCCAACAACATACAGCATGATAAATGAAGAAGAGCTAATCGAAGCTGGAGTTAATATTGTAATCTATGCAAATCACTTGTTAAGAAGTGCCTATCCTGCTATGGTAAATGCAGCACAGTCTATATTAAAAAATAGAAGATGTTATGAAGCAGACAAATTGTGTTTGCCAGTAAATGAAATCTTAAATCTGATTCCAGGTGGAAAATAAGTAAAAAATAATATGATAAATCCAAAATCTTTCTATAATTGTCTAATAAAAAATGAAATTGATTTTTTTACTGGAGTTCCAGATTCTTTACTAAAAGATTTTTGTGCTTATGTTACTGATAATACTGATGAAAAAAACAATATTATTGCTGCAAATGAAGGAAATGCAATTGCACTTGCTGCAGGGCATTATCTTGCTACTGGAGAAATAGGATTAGTTTATATGCAAAATTCTGGATTAGGAAATGCAATAAATCCATTAACTTCTCTTGCTGATCAGGAAATTTATTCAATACCTATGCTACTTTTGATTGGTTGGAGAGGTGAGCCAAACACAAAAGATGAGCCACAACATATTAAAATGGGGAAAGTGACTTTAAATTTACTTAAAAGTATTGGTATTACGTATAAAATGCTTGACGAAAATTTTGAAGAAATTGTAAAAGAGGCAAAAGAACATATGGAAAAAGAAAAAGCGCCTTATGCAATTATTGTTAGAAAAGATACATTTGGCGAGTATAGATTAAAAAATAATAAAAACACTAACTACGAATTGAGTAGAGAAGAAGCAATAAAGACTATTATTTCTTTACTTGACGAAAAAGATGTCATAGTATCCACCACCGGAAAAACCTCAAGAGAATTATTTGAGTTAAGAGAAGTAAATAACCAAGGACACGAAAAAGATTTCTTAACAGTTGGATGCATGGGGCATTCTTCTTCTATTGCTCTTACAATAGCACTTGAAAAATTGGAAAGAACAGTTTACTGCTTTGATGGGGATGGCGCATTAATCATGCACATGGGAAGTCTATCAATAATAGGCTCTTTAAAACCAAAAAATTTTAAGCATATTGTCTTTAATAATTTTGCTCATGACTCTGTAGGAGGTCAGCCTACAGCTGCATATAATATTAATATCCCAAAAATTGCAAAATCAAATGGATATGTTGATACATTTTCTGCAGAAACTAAAAGAGAACTAATAGATTACATTAATAAAATTAAGAAAATTGAAGGGCCTGTACTTCTTGAGGTTAAAGTTAACAAAGGAGCAAGAAAAGATTTAGGAAGACCAACTAAAACTCCAATCCAAAATAAAGAAGATTTTATGGAGTTTCTTAAAAATTAAAATGCCACAGCAAGAATACTTTGGATTTAACTCAATAAATAGTTTGAAGAAAATAGTATCTAAACATAACCCAACAAACATATTCTTAGTTACTGGTAAAAAC
>CAZUSQ010000023.1:0-6459 GCA_964622655.1 uncultured Methanosarcinales archaeon | reverse complement strand
TATAATGTAACCATCTTCTCCAATTTTGAGACAAATCCAAAACTTGACGATATTGAAAATGGTATAAACATTTTTAAACAAAAAAAACACGATTTTGTAATTGCTGTTGGTGGAGGAAGTGTTATTGATGTTGCTAAATCAATAAACATCTTAGCTGCTAATCCTGAAAAACCAAGTGAATACATTAAATATAAAAAAAATATACAAAAAAAAGGAAAAACTTTAGTTGCAATATCAACAACAGCTGGCTCTGGTAGCGAAGCTACAAAATTTGCAGTTGTTTATATCAACAAAATAAAGCATTCTTTAGAGCACGATTTTATGCTTCCTAACTATGCAATTGTTGACCCGCAATTTATAATAAGTTTACCAAAAGATGTAGCTGCTTCTACTGGGATGGATGCTTTAGCACAAGCTATCGAATCTTACTGGTCTATTCATTCAACTGACGAATCCAAAAAATTTTCGAAAATGGCAATCAAACTGATAATCAAAAACTTATCAATAGCTGTGAATAAATCCTCTGAAAAATCTATAGCAGCAATGGCTAAAGCAGCCCATTTGGCTGGAAAAGCAATTAATATTACAAAAACAACTGCTTGTCATGCAATATCCTATCCAGTAACATCTTATTTTGATGTCCCTCATGGGCATGCAGTCGCATTAACACTTGCTTCAATGCTTGTTTATAATTCACAAGTCACAGAAGAAGATTTACTTGACAAAAGAGGAATTGGTTATGTTAAAAAAACTATTAAAAAACTAGTTAATCTAGTCGATGCAAGAAATGTTGAAGAGGCTAGTGCAAAAATAACAACTTTAATGAAAGACATAAGTTTGAGTACAAAATTAAGCGATTTAGGGATAAAAACAGATAATGATATCAACATAATCATTAAAAATGGCTTTAATCCAGACAGAGTAAATAATAATCCTAGAAGATTGACTAAAAAGGCTTTAAGTAAAATTTTGTATAGTATAAGATGAAAGCGATAATCCTTGCTGCAGGAGTTGGTTCTAGACTCGGTGATGCAATAAAATCAACTCCTAAATGTTTAATAAAAATAGGTAAAAAAACAATTATTGAGTACCAAATAGAAGCTTTAAAACTTAATAACATCAATGATATTAGCATAGTAATAGGGCATCATGCTGATAAAGTTATAAAAGTATTAAAAAATAAGAGTGTTAAATTTTATGTTAATAAAAATTATAAAAAAACTGGAATGCTAGAAAGCTTATTCTGTGCAAGAGAAGAATTAAATGATGGTATTATTCTTTTATATGGGGATGTTGTTTTTAAAGCGAATTTAATAAAAAAATTATTAAAAAATAAAAATGATTTTTGTTTAGTTGTTGATAAAAAAATAAAAATTTTACATGAAGCTAAAGAAACATTCGAAGAATATTATAGGGAAAAAATAAAAAAAGGAGGTACTAAAGTTAGTATTGTCAACGGTTTTGTCAAAAAAATCTCTAAAGACATACCACCAGATGAAGCAAGTGCAGAGTACATTGGAATTTCTAAATTAAGTAAAAAGGCTGTAGGAATATTTTGTGCAAGAATCAAAGAACTAATAGATAATGGAGAAATAAAAAAATATCCATCACCATCACATTTATTCAACTGGCTGATAAATAATGGATTTAAAATTAATGTAGTCTATACCGATGATTTGTTGTATGAGGAAATAGATTATATTGAAGATTTAGAAAATGCCAAATTAAAATTCGTGTAAATTTTACAAATTTTTTATTATTCTTAAAATTTTAGAAATGTCTTTAATGTAGTAATCTCCACCAGCATCCTTTTCTATAGAAACAGATTTTATTCCTGCTAGTTTAGCTCCTTTCATTTCATATTTTTTATGTCCAACAAAAATAGCTTCATTTGGTTTGATATTTAATTTTTTCAAAGCTATTATATACGATTTTTTTTCATCTTTTGTGTGTCTTGTTGTACTAGAACAAACAATTATATCTATAAATTGTGCTATGTTTATCTTTCTGAACCACTTCCATTTGCTTTCCTCCGTGGTTAATGTATCTGTTAGAATGCAGATTTTTATTCCTAAAGATTTAATTTTTTTAAAAATATTTGACATACTTTCTTTAATCTTAATATTAGAAAAGTTTTTTCTAAATACCCTAGCAAATCCATTAAAAAATCTATCATCAAATCTAATTTTAAGAAACTCTAAAGTTTTTTTTAAGTGCTCATCTTTTGAAATTTTGCCTTTATAAGTTTTTAATATATGCTCGTCATATGCTTTTATGAAATATTTTGCAGAGATGTTAAAGCCCTTTCTTTTTAAAAAATCAAGTATAGGCTTTAAAGTTTCTTCATCTCTATAATAAATTACTTCGCCTGCATCAAAAATTATAGCTTTTATCATATTTAATATTTATGGTAAATTACTTAAATATGTTTCTATCCCTCTAGATAAAATGATTGAATTAAGGGAAAATAAAGAAAGGAGAGAGTATATTCATAAACATATTCCTAAATTATGGAGAAAGCATTTTGGAGAAGAAATGACTGAGTTTATTGACGAATCTGTTGAGGGAGGAATCTTAAATTATGTCTATAGAGTTGCATCAAATGGTAAAAATATTTATCTTAAACAAGCTTTAGAAAAAGTAAAACATGAAAAAAAAATTGGCAAAGACTTGGCAAACATACCACTAACTAGACTCAAATACGAAAGTAAGTATATTGGAGTGATAAAACCAAAAATGCCTCCTGAAATAGAATTGCCTGAAGTTCTAGAATATGATGAAGAAAACAACGTGCTTATATTATCTGATATAAAAAAAGATGGAGTTTTATTGGAAACTTCTATGCTTGATGGAAATTTTAATGAGAACATAGCGTATCTTCTAGGTAAATTTCTAGGAATATCCCACAAAAGTACTATAAGTAAAAAAATAGTCATAAGGGGTTCTGAAGAAGAAGATATGAAACATTGGCACATCTTTCTTAATATGAGAACCAAAGGCATACTGGAAAGGGGACATTTACCTCCTGAGGTAGAAAGAGAGATAAAAAGCGTTTATGATATAGTTAAATCTAAACATACCTATCCAGTTGTTATTAACATGGATTGTTGCCCTAAGAATGTATTTGAAAGAGAAGATGGCTCAATAGGATTAATTGACTTTGAATTAGCATCAGGTATAGGTGATCCAGCATATGATTTAGGATTTTTGATAGGGCACTATCTTTTAATTGGAATTATCAAAAAGGATAAAATAGCAGATGCAATTAAAGCTATGAAAGAAATTTTAAAAGGCTACGATGATGAAATGGAAAATTTAAAGGATAGTAAACATAATGAAAGGGTTATTAAATATAGCGGAATGGTATTGCCATACAGAATTGCTAGTTCAAGCCCAGCCCCTTACATCAGAGGGGACATAATACATTTGATACCTTTAATAAAGAAAGTTGGCTTCAGTTGGATTACAGAAAGATTTGATAATGGATTCGATGACGCATTTATATCCTTGAAGAAAACTATGAATAATTCATAACTTTAATTATTTCACTATTCTCTTATACAATTCTTTTAACTCGCTAATCTTTACCACCTCCAATAAAAACAGTAAAGCTATGTAAGATACGCTTGATATCAGTAATACAATAGCAGTTTCTAACCATATATTAAGGGATATAACTTGCTTTAATATCAATATCATAATAGTAAATAATACTCCAGCAATTAATGTTTTTACCCATATTTTTATAGGATAATATATCTTAATAAGTTTTTTGATTTCTATTAACCCCATTAACATCATTATGAAATAACTCAAAGTTGTAGCCAGAGCAGCTCCTAAAATCCCTATAAAGGGAATTAAAATTATGTTTGTTATAAAATTAAAAAATGCAGCGATATAAGTTATCTTTGCAGTAAGCTGTGGTTTTCCTATGCCCGCAAAGAAATTGACGTTTATGCCATATATAATTGCAAATATCATGCCTATGCTCAAAATTCTCATGGCATCGCTTGCCAAAACATAATCTTTGCCATATAAAACTGTTATCAGCAAGTCTGCAAAAGAAAACATAATACAAACAAGAGGCACTATAAGTATTATTGAATATTTGTAGAGCAATTTTAACCCTTCGGTTAGTAACATCTCTTGTTTTTTAATCCACAGCTCAGCTGATAATGGCAGCAACATGCCCCCAATCGCCCTTGGAAAGTACATCAGCACCTTTGCAGTTGGCAATGCCACACTATACAAGCCAACACTTTTTAAATCAGAAAAATATGTTAAAGACAATATATCTGTATAGTACAATATCAAACTTGCTGCGGTTGTCTCAGTAACAAAAATGCTGTATTTTGAAATCTTTTTAATCAACTCTTTGTCAAATACTAGATTTGATTTGATGAATTCTGGAAAAACCCCTTTTAAGAATATAGGAGTAAATATAAACAGTAAAATTATAGGAGTGACTAGATACGCAATTGTAGGGCTTAATAACCCATATTTTAATCTGAACCCAACCAATACAATGGCCAACACCAATATCATTCTAATAACATCTATTATTGAGAAATGAACCATCTCCTTGAACCCTTGGAATAAAAATTTCAATACAGTTACAAAGCTGTCAACAAAGAATGCTATTGCCATCAGCTTAAGTAAGACATCAGCTTGCACGCTATGGAAAAAATTTGCGCTGAGATAATTGGACAATAAGTAAACCCCTATTATAACAATGGAATTTGTTATAAGCTGTACAATTGCCACATAAATGATAGAGCTTTTTATAAAGTCATTTCTATTTTCATGCTTGAATTCAGGTATGAATTTTATAAGTGCTTTGTCAAAACCTAAACTTTTGAAAATGCCAATCATTCCCAAAAATGCAAATACAGCATTAAACAAACCAAATTCTTCCACAGTAAGGTTTATTGCTAACACAAGCCTTACAATGTAACCCAAAAATGCAGCCACCATAGATATGACTAAAACTGTTAGTGTACCTTTAACAGCAATTTTTGTATAGTTTACCATTTTTTAAATAAATGAATTATACATTTTTAAAGCTACCTTATCTATTGAGAAATTCTTCAAAATGTATTTTCTTCCGTTTTTCGCTATTTTTTCAGCAAATCTTCTATTTCTTATCAAAAACATGATTTTATCAGCCATGTCATCTATGTCAAATTTTTTTGATATTAAGCCATATCTCTCATTCGGTATAACATATTCAAAACCACCACATTCCATTACTACAACTGGTTTTTGACACGCTAGTGCCTCATTCACAGCAGGGGTTATCTCTTGGTAATTAGCCAAAACAAAAATATCTGCTTTGTTGTAGATAATTGCGAGTTCCTTATGGTATTTGCCTCCAAGAAATTTAACATTATTTTCCAACTTCAGTTTATTTACTAAGCGCATTAGCGAATTTTTGTATTGTCCATCACCAACTATCCATAATTCAGCATTATAACCCTTTTCAATAATTTTTTTAAGTGCCTGAATAATTAAATGATGCCCTTTGAGCTTATACAAACCACCTACAGATAAAAGAATTATTTTGTCTTTATATTTCTTTGAATTCAATGGCCTGAATGTTTTTGTATCTGTTGCATGCCCTATTAACATAACCTTTTTGGAATTTTTCTCTACTAAGCGTAGTCTTATACACCTCTCTACAGCTTGAGGGTTTGTAAACAAAAGCCATTTTGCATAATCATACGCTTTTTTAGCAATAGAAATCGGAATAACCTTTGTCAATTTAAACAAATAAAAGCCATCAACTGTTTGCGATGTCCTGTATATAAGCTTTGAATTGTATTTTTTTGCAGCAAGATATGATTGGTATGCAAACCAGTAAAACTCTGGATTGCTTGTTTCAATTATATCATAACCTTTTAACTTTTCAATTAAATCAAAATAATAAAATCTTTGCAAACCTAAAAATAGCAAAAATTTCTCAATTGGAGTTTTATAATCAAACCCGTTTATTTTTTCAACTTTAAAATTTGGATAAGAAAAATTATTCCTTTTATCAGTAAAAATTGTGACCTCTATGTTATATTTTCTTATTAAATATTCATAAACTTTTAAGAGATTATGTAACGATGATTTTACATTTGGTTGTGTTGGAATTACAACAGCAACTCTTAATTTTGACATAATTTCCTTCAATAGATAACTATTTATATATCTTTTTGTTCTTTATTTTTAATGTTAAAAATCATTAATGTTGTGGGTACAAGACCAAATTTTATTAAGATTGCACCATTGATTAAAGAGATTAAAAAGTATTCTGAAATAAAACAACTGCTTGTACATACAGGACAGCATTATGATGCAACAATGTCTAAGCATTTTTTTGATGATTTAGAATTGCCAAAGCCTAACATTAATCTTGGTGTAGGCTCAGCATCTGATGCAACACAAACTGCAAAGATAATGCTTGCGTTTGAAAAG
>CAZUSQ010000022.1:0-9898 GCA_964622655.1 uncultured Methanosarcinales archaeon | reverse complement strand
AAAAAGTTTGTTTTTTACTTATTATTATCATTAGCCACTTTCACAGCACTAACAATCTTGTCATTTGCTTCAAGCTTCATAATCCTTACGCCTTGCGTGTTTCTTCCAATTACAGAAATATCACTAGCAGGAACTCTTATAATGATACCGTTTTTGCTCACAAATAAAATATCATCACTATCTGTGACAGTACAAATGCTTACGACCTTGCCGTTTCTTTCACTGCATTGTACGTTGATGACTCCTGTGCCGCCTCTGTTAATTAAGCGATATTCAGAAATTGGTGTTCTCTTGCCATAACCATTTTCAGTAACAGTTAGCAATGTCTTTTCATCAGATGCAACAACCATGCCTATAAGCTCGTCATTGTCTCTCAAGTTTATACCTCTTACACCTTGTGCAGATCTGCCTGTCGGTCTTACATCCATTTCCTTAAATTTTACAGCTAAGCCATTTTTAGTTGCTAATATAATTTGTTGATTACCATCTGTTAATTCAACATTAATTAGTTCATCACCTTGCTCAAGTGTTATAGCTATTATACCATGCCTTCTAGGATTGCTGTAAGCAATAAGCTCTGTTTTCTTAATAATTCCTTTTTTTGTTGCCATAATAAGATAATGCTCTGCGTCAAAATTTCTTACAGGCACAAATGCTGTTATTATTTCATTAGTTGCAAGCTCAAGAAGATTTACAATTGCCTTGCCTCTTGCCTGTCTGCTTGCTTCTGGAATATTGTAAACTTTAAGCCAATGCACTTTTCCTTTATTTGTAAAGAACAAAATATAAGAGTGTGTGCTTGCAACAAATATGTCTTTTACAATATCTTCATCTCTTGTTGTTGTTGCAATAATGCCTTTTCCACCTCTGTGTTGCAGTTTGTATGTCTGTAATGGTATTCTTTTTATATAGCCAGAATTTGTTATAGTTATTGCCATTTCCTCTTCTTTTATTAAGTCTTCAGTTTCGAGCTCGACATTTTCAATCTCTGTTATTTGAGTTCTTCTTTCATCATTATATTTTTCTTTTAATTCTTGCAGTTCCTTTTTTATTATATCCAATATTTTTTGTGGGTTTGAGAGAATTGACTTAAGCTCTTCAATCAATCTTAAAAGATCAGAATGCTCTTGCTTTATTTTTTCCTGCTCTAAAGAGGTAAGCCTTTGTAATCTCATATCAAGTATTGCAACAGCTTGCTCATTTGTTAAATTATAGTTTGATATTAATGTTTCTTTTGCAGTTTCTACAGATTTGCTTTCCTTAATCAATCTTATTACATTGTTTATATTAGTCAATGCTATTATCAAGCCTTCAAGAATATGTGCTCTTGTCTGTGCTTTATTTAAATCAAATAACGTTCTTTTTCTAACAACATCTTTTCTATGCTCTATGAAATGCTGGATTAGTTGCTTTATGTTGAGAATTTTTGGCTCATTATTGACTAGAGCAAGCATTATTACTCCAAAGGTTGTCTGCATTCTTGTATGTTGGAATAATTGATTAAGCACAACATTTGCATCTGCATCTTTTCTTAGTTCAATCATTATTCTTATTCCATGCCTGTCGCTTTCATCCCTTAAATCAGAAATGCCAATAATTTTTTTATCTCTCGCAAGATCTGCTATTTCTTCCAAAAGCTCTGACTTATTGACCATAAATGGGATTTCATTTACAATAATTACTGTTTTGTTTTTGTCTTGCTCGATTTTTGTTTTTGCCCTTACTAGAATCTTGCCTCTTCCAGTTGAGTAAACTTCTTTTATTCCATTTCTGCCACATATTAATGCTCCTGTAGGAAAATCAGGGCCTTGTATAATTTGCAATGTTTCTTCTACGCTCAAATCAGGATTGTCAACTTTCTTGATTATTGCATCAATTACTTCTCCAATATTATGGGGTGGAATGTTTGTTGCCATGCCAACTGCAATTCCAGAGCTGCCATTAATCAGCAAATTAGGCAGCTTAGAAGGCAATACAATTGGCTCTGTAGTGCTATTGTCAAAATTTGGAATAAATCTTACTGTTCTTTTTTCAATGTCCTCAAGCATTTCTTCTGCAAGTTTTGTCAAGCGGCATTCTGTATAACGCATTGCTGCTGCAGGGTCGCCGTCAATAGAATTATGCACAAAAATTCCAGCACTAAGGGCAAAATTGTGGGTTTTATTTATTGTTAAATCGTATACATCTTTAAATTGGTTGAGAAATTCTATTCTCAAAACTTTATGATTTAATTTTGCTTTCCTTTGTTCTAAAGCTTCAAATATTTTTGATTCTTCATTATCAAAAAATTTCTTTAATGCTTTTTCATAACCTATTATTCTCTGCCTACCCCTATTATTCCTCTCTATTTCATAATTTTTCGCATTTAGTTCTATATTACTATCAATAATTTTTTGGCAAATTTTTAAGAATTTATTATGATGGTGTTTTCTCCCATTTTCTGTTAATATCGGTATAAAATACTCTCTAAATTTAGGGTCTTTATTCCACTTATTCTTATATGCTTGAATCATAAAATTTTTATAATTTTCATCTTGCCATAGTTTTTTGCTAAATTCGCTTTTCTTTCTCTTATAATCTTCATTTTTCCACAACTCTTTCATTTTTTTAGAAATAAAATCACGATGCTCTGGATTTGCCCATATCTTCTTCGAAGATTCAGAATTAAATTTATTTAAAGATAAATCATTATTTTTCCATCTTTCTTTTAAATGGCTTGATTTCTTTTTTCTATAACTTTCATTCTGCCATAATTTTTTTAATGTATTTGTTGCTCTTTGACTTAATTCACTTATTTTTTCTGGATGATTTTTGATATACTCCTTATTAATTTCACTTAATTTTTTTGTCATGTAATTTCTATAAGATTGTTTTTTCCAATTCTTCTTATTTCGTATAGATAAAATTTCAGAATGCTTTTTTCTATTTTCTACATTACTCCAATAAGCTTTTCTTCCATCAGCAAGTTTTTTAACGTATACCATATCTGTCTTATGTTTTTGAGAAGTCAATTCGTAATGCAATTTCCAATGTTCTTTCCAACCAATTCTGCGAATATTATCAGGATTATTGTTCAATTTATTAAAGTCAATGTGGTGCCTGATTCTTCCAGCAGATTTTGTGTATATCTCGTTGCTAATATTCCATTCGTCTGAAAGTACATGAACAAAATCCCATGCTTGCAGATTTGGTTGTAGTATCATATTATAATCAATTGCATTTGGATCGTCTAATTTAGTAGAAATCCTAAAATAAATCGGCATTAAGGAATCTCCTGGCATTAAATCTTTAGCTTCTTTATAGCTTCCATCTTTGAGCATGAATTTATGATTTAAAGTACATTTTATTTCCTCGTCATTATCTAAAATAACCTTCATAATTTCTGTATTTTTTTTGGTTAATCTAGGTTTTTGTATTTCTGCTATTTTTATGAGTCCTTCTTCGTCAATCGTAAATGTAAAATTTCTTTTTCCTTGTTTGTGCTCTTCTACTAATTCTGCAAAAGATAAATCTCTGCCATCAGTTAACTTAACTTTTGTATCTGATGTAAAGCATCCAAAATTACCTTGACCATCAACAAGAAGATACCTCATAGAAAAATCTTGGGCTAAGCGGACTAGAGTGTCGTAAATGGCTGCATCAGAATGGGGGTGAAAACGAGCCATGCAATTTCCTACGACATTTGCAGCTTTCTTGAATGGCTTATTATGAAGTAAACCTATTTCCCACATTGTGTAAAGAACTCTTCTATGAACTGGTTTTAAACCATCCCTAACATCAGGCAAAGCTCTACCAACAATTACACTCATAGAGTAATCTAAATAACTCTTTTTCATCTCTTCTTGAATAATTCTAGGTATTATTCTTGTGCCTAATTTCTGACTAGTTTCTTCTGTCATTTTTTAGAAAACCCGAATATCAATTTATCGTCTATAAAATGATAGATTTATTGATTTATAAGGGTTATGTTTTTACATTGTTTTCTATATAGAAAATTTCAATATGGAAAAGAATACTAAATTTTCTTTACTATTGCTTTACTAACACTCATCGTAAAATTGCAATAAACACATTTTTTCTTTTTACTTGTGAGATAAATATCTTTGCTTTTATATTTCATCTTGTTTTTGCATTTAGGACATTGTAAAAGTAGCATTTTTGTTTGTTTTATTAATTTTATAATGTATCGAAAACAGAGATTTTCGGGATTTTAAAAATCTTTGATTTTTAATATATAGGCGAGGTGGTTTGATGCCACCGAGCACAAAATTTTGCCGAAGGCATATTGAAATTATTATCTTCAACAACAATAAAAAATCAAATGCCTAATCCTCATTTTAAAATCTAGTGTCTCTTAAAATTTTTTTATCGTATAATTTATAACTTAATATTGCTCCTATCACAAATAAGGCAATAACAATTCTTCTGCTTCCATAATAAACTCCAATTAAGTAGCCTATAACAAATCCTGCAATTATCATGAAATAAGGGAATTGTATGTTATTCTTTCTTTCATAGATTAATCTTCCTGCAAATAATCCTGATAAAAATATTATGACATAACTTATAATCGCACTTGGTGCAGCTAATGCAATTAGAATTCCAATTATCACAAGCACAAAAAAGAAAAATTCCATCCAATTTTTATGGAGATCAAACATAATAACTCACTTTGGACCAACCCAAGCTTTTCTTTCAAAGCTTATGTAATATGTAAGCCATAATACAATGCCAACCAAAAATGAAAGCACTAATGAAAAAAATATAGGAACATTTACAATCATAAGTATAGTTGCAACAACAATTGCTGGCAATATAAAGGCATAAAGCATTCTGCTTCCAAAATATATTTTGCTTCCATCTAAAGGAGGAACCGGCAACAAACTTGTTATTACATAAACCACATTAAAGATAACCGCCTTTTGTATTAATGGATTAGTGGAAAAAACACTTAACATCTTTAATAAAATGATCAACATTAAAGTAAAAAGAGGCCCTGCTAGAGCTACCATTGCTTGACCAAAGTAGTTTATGTTGTATCTAAACCATCCTAAGCGATGACCGGCAAGAAGATGAAGTATAAATCCGCCAGGAACGATTAGCCAAAGATTTCCATTGCTGAGGAATGTAATAATCAAAGCAATTAGCAATCCAAAAGACCAAAGCTTGAATTCTACTCTATAACCAATAGCTAATCCACAAAGACGTTGACCCATATCATGAATAAGAATTGACAAAGCAACTATTAAAATTGCATTAAATAAGTTGTAAAGTCCTTCTACGAAATCAAAACCTGTTTTGCCCCACTCCTTGAAAGAAATTATAAACGCAATGATAAGAATTGAGATTATTAAGCCCCTTAGCTCATAGTGTGTAAACTTATAGTATCTCTTTATTTTGTCAAGCATGTCAACTATCTCTGCCATAAGAAGCCTAATTAGAAATGCAATATTTAAAGATATCGAAAGCCAGAGGAATGTGAGCGAGTTCGCTTCGCTCACTCGCATGTCAAAGCTTTCGGGATCTGCTGTAAATTTACTATTTACATCAGATATTATTTTTAACCAATTTTGAAACTAAATCTTATTTTTGGTTCTTTTACTAACTCAAAAACATCATCAATATGCCCTGCTCCTAAAATAATAAGGATTTTTTTATTTGGATTAGAGTTCATTAATCTCTTTATATTCTCAGCTATAACTTTGTTTCTCTCTTCAATCAAAACTTCGTAGATGTTTGGATAGCGTTCTTTCAGCTTATTTGTTAATTTTTTAATTATTTCTTTATTAGGAACTGTTGTTAAGTCAAACCCAATTTCCTTTTCTTTTATAAATAAAGCTTTTAGAATATCTATTAAAAAATTAAGCTTTTCTTTCAATGTTATCGATTGTGATAATCTTTGTAATGTAACCTCTATGTCTTGGTCTATTAAAGCTAATTCTATTTTTTCATTTTTTGCAATCTTTATTGCTTGCTTCATCTCAGAGCCAGGCGCAACACCAACCAGCTTGCCAAGCTTTCTTTCTGCCCATGCACCAAACAAGGAAAAAATAAATCCTTTTATGCCAATCTTTCTTATGTTTCTTAACTCAATTTTTCTATGAGCTTTGCTCATCAATGCCCTAAGCCTTTTTCTATCAAGTTCTAAAGCTATAATACCTGGCTTTTCTTCATCTATATACTTCTTTACATCTTTCAGGCTCTGTTTTGCTATATGGGAAGTGCCTAAGAAGACCAAATTTTTGTAATTCATAAGCTATAAGAAAATAGCTACTTTTAATAATACTTTCCAAAAAGTTTAAATACTAGACAGTAGATAAATTATGTGGTTTAAATACAAAAAGGTGACTTTAAAATGCTAAAGATGAAAAAGATAAGTGAAACTTATGATATGAGGGTATTTACCGATAATGGCGAGTATTTTGGAGATGTTGAGGAAAGCATATTAACACAAAATAAGGTTTTTGGGTGGAGAGTAAGAGCAACTAAGAACTCATTCTTAAATAAAGTTTTGGGCTCTGCAAAAGGCGTTATTGTGCCTCACCAGCTTGTCAAGTCTATTGGCTATATTATGATAATAAACAAAGCTGCAGTACCTTCTTATGGTGAGGGTGAAGCAGAAGCTAAGGGTAAAGAAGAGGATTAAAAACTTAGAACTCTTGCATTACAATAAGGGCAATTTCTTGGCATTTTTGTTTCAACATTTATCATAAATTTGTAGCCGCAAGAAGTGCACTTGTGACCTACTTTAGTCGGTGTCTCTTCTAACTCTTTTGACTCTTTTTTATGAAAGACTTCTTCATTAATTTCTTTTTGTATTTTCTTGTTTTTTACACAATCTGGACATATCATTAACTTTTCGTCTAAATCAAGTTTCATCGAAGAAACAGGAGCCTTATTGCCGCATTTCTTGCATAAAACCATTATTTCTTCCATTTTACCATCTAAAATCTTCCTTCATCTTCGAAGCATCTGCTATTATTTTTGCAGTGCTTCCTTTAACCATTAATCTACCAGAAGCTCCGCAGTAAGGGCATGTGCTCATGCTTATATGTTTCGCTCTTTTGAAATTGTACTTGCATTCTTTGCAGAAGTATTCTTTAAATGTAGGCTCTTCCTGCTTATTTTTTTTGGTTTCTGAAACAATCATCTCTTGCTTTTGTACAGGCTTTCTTTCAAGGCAATTTCTGCACATAAGATTTTTGCTATCTGGACCAATACGCATCATAGCCATTGGATATTCATTGCCACAATGGTAGCATTTTATTTTAACATCTGTACTTTTTTCGATACCTCTCACCTTTTTAAGTAGAAATTTTTATGGTGTAAATATTTAAATATTATGTTTTTTTTAGTTATTGGTTATACGGCTGTGGTCCAGCGGTATGTCACGCTAAAAGACCTCACCCTCCCAGTAAGTTGCAAGCGAACTTGTGAGCTTGCTCACAAGCAGGTGAGAGGTGATGACCCGGGTTCGAAACAACCAAGATTAATTACGAAAATCCCGGCAGCCGTATCTTTTAGAAACTTATTTATACATAAAGCCAAAAGTTGTTATTATGGTATGGGGAGTGTTTCATGAAATTGGAAGGAAGATAATACATATTACAATTCTTTTTGTACTTGCAGCTTATTTTCTTATTCAGGATAGCCTTGTAAATGCTGGCTATACAGCAATTCTTGCAAAGCAAGTTGCTTTACTTTTTCTTGTCGCTTTGCTTATCATTTTCCTAATATTGGAATATTTTAGGCTTGAGCTAAGTTGGAAAATGCCTTTCTTCTCACAATTCATAAGGCCAAAAGAGCAAAACAAGATGTATGGTGTTATCTATTTTCTGTCAGCAACAATTATATCACTTGCAGTTTTTGATTATAAGATTGCATTAGCAGCATTGCTTATGACAACTTTTGGAGATATGATAGCTGCCTTAGTTGGTAAAAAATATGGCACTACACTAATTTATAGAAACAAAACATGGGCAGGATTTTTGGCTGAATTAGGAACCAATTTAGTAGTAGGCTTTTTTATATTAGACAGTATCTATGTTATATTGGGCATGGCTTTAGTAGCTACAATTGTTGAAACTTTAGTAGATGAGCTTGATGACAATTTGCTTATTCCTATATTTTCTGGATTTGCAGGGCAAATAATATTCTTTAGCCTGTAATTTTCGCAATCAACTGCTCTTCTTCTATTGGCTCAACCATTCCAAACATTGCCTTTAAGCCGTTCTCTAAAGAAGATTCATCGCATATCTTATGATGAGTATAAGGAAAAATAATCCATTTCTTGTCAAGTTCAGAAAATGGGTTCACAAAAATTATGTTGAGGAACTTAAAACCAACCAATTTATTCCAGTTCTTAACTATAATATCAAAATTCTCTTTTGAATTTAAGGTTACTATGCTGAAATAAGCATTGTTGTTTATTCTTTGAATGATTGAATCGATGTCTGCAATATTTGGAATGATTAGGAAGTATTGCTCTCTGTCCTTGTATTTGACATATAAGTCAAAACCATCTTTGCCATTTTCAATATGCTCAATTTTTTTTGCAATAATATCTTTATTTTTGATAAAGTTGATAGTCCACTCAACTAAGAAAGAGTGCACTTTGTTTTCCATAAAGAAATTTTTAGATTAATTATTTATAAAATTAACGATTTATACTAATCATTCTCAACTCTTGGGGCTAGAATAAAGCTTAACATTACCTTATCAACAGTCTTGTACTCAAGCTTCAAAGGATAGTCCTTGTTAAATTGAATAACCACATCATCACTAAGCTTCGAACCATTAATCATCTTCTTCAAATATTCAATGCTATATTTTGCTTTTATTTTGTCATCGCTGTTTGTATTTATTTTTGTTAAATCATCTTCTTTAATCTCTATTTTTGCTTGATTTAGGTCACCTTCTGCATGCAAAGTAAATTTATTTGGCTCTGCAATAAATGCTACGCTTTCACCAACGATGTCTACATCAGCAATAGCCTCATTCAATATGCCTGATGAAGTCTTTATAGTTACTGGAAACTTTAAATCAGGCACTTTTTGCTCTTTTTCTTCCAAATCTATTATTGGCAAGTTAAATGTTCTTGTAGTTTCGCTCTTTAAGGTTATTTTAAGCCTATTATCAGCATCAAGCTCAAGGGTAAGCATATCTTTTGGAGAAGCTCTTCTAAGCACTTGCTTTAAATTGCTTAGGTTGATTGCAATCTCTATGTCCTTCTTGACATCGTATTCTGTGAATGTACTGCTTAGAAGCTTGAATACCACCATTGCAACATTTGCAGGGTCCATTGCTACTAGCTCAATTGCATTTGGAGTTATCTTAAATCGAGCTTCATTTACCAAATCAGAAATTATTGATATACTCTCCTTTAAGTAGCTAGGCTCTGCTAAAGTAAGTCTCATATTTATTTACCCCCAAAAAGAAGTTATGGTTCTTTATTTATAAGATTTTTGGTTTTAAAGTTTTATCCTTTCTCCATTCCTCATAACATGTACATTATTTCCTTTCTTATATCCCATCTCAACTGCTAAATCTGCTAAAGCAGAAGTCATTTCAATGCTACCATGAGCTGGAATTATGTGCTGTGGCTTAACCATATTAATCAAGTCCCTCATATCTTCTCTTGCTGCATGCCCGCTTTGATGCACATCTTTAAAGATTCTTACATTAAAGCTTCTTAAATTTGCTTCTAATTTTTGCCTATTTGCAATATTTGTTGGAGTTGGTATTGTTCTGCATGAAAAAATAATATGATCTTCTGGAAAGAATCTAAACTTAAGCTCACCATTCATCATTTTTGCAAGAACAGATTTTGGTTCGCCTTGATGTCCTGTTGTAACCATCAAATATTTTCCTCTGTCCTTTGCTATCTTTTTTAGTTTTC